>NZ_JBOGCC010000271.1:0-13252 GCF_051656525.1 Clostridium sp.
AAGAAGTAAAAGAAGAAACTTCAAAATAGGAAAAATAAGAAAGCATCATCTAGAAATGTATGATGCTTTCTTTTTAATTTAGAATTAGCAAAGGCTAGTTCATCTTTTTTATATATACTTATTTTAAAATGAAGCTTGGTTCCTTTAGGATAAAATTTTTTCAAGAAGGGCTAAGGAATTTTCTGAAGCTTGGATACAGTTTGCTTCAAAGTTTTCTATACCGCTATCATTTTCTGTGTCTGTTATGGAGCGTATGGCTATGAAGGGGATTTTATTTACATAGCATACATGTGAAATAGCGGCTGTCTCCATATCTACACAAAGAGGATTATATTTTTCAATTATCTCTCTTCTACCAATATCACTTATAAATGCTTCACCAGTTACTATTTTCCCAAAGTAAATTTTCTGTGGAAATGTATTATTTTTTACTACATTCTTAATTAAATTTAGAAGTTTTTCATCAGATTTAAAATAAATACTTTTCATCCAGGGATGATATTCTGTTAATATTCCATCTTCAACATCATGATAAGAAGTTTCTGTTGAAATAACAGTATCTCCAATATTTAAATTTTTATCAATTCCACCAGAAACACCTGTTACTATAATGTTAGTTACATTGAATTTATCTATTAAAATTTGAGCTGCAATGGCTGCATTTACTTTGCATACACCGCAATATAAAGCAACAACCTTAATGTTATTAAATTCACCAGTATAAAAGTTTAACATTGCAATTGAAAGGACTTTCTTATTTTGTAGTTTATTTATAAAAGGCATAATTTCATCTTTTGATGGTCCAATTATTCCAAAGGTCATTAGCGTACCTCCTTTTAAATTTTATTATGTTATAATTATACAAAATTGTATTATTTATGTATATGAGTTTAATGAAGAATTTAAAATTAAAAATTTAGAATTAGGGGGAGTTTGGAGCGACTATTTGAGGGACTCAAAATTTACCTAGTGGTAAATTTTATTATGGAAAAGATAAAGAGTAATTGACTAAAGTTTAAAGACCTAGAGTCTGTTATAGAAAATTGTTGCTATTGAGAGAAGTAGGAAGTAGGAAGTAGGAAGTAGGAAGTAGGAAGTAGGAAGTAGGAAGTAGGAAGTAGGAAGTAGGAAGTAGGAAGTAGGAAGTAGGAAGAGGTAGAAAGTAAGGGAGTAGGGTTTGGAGATGTAGAGACTGTTGCAGAAAATAGGGAAGTGGAAGGTGCTGAGAGGAATGGAGAAAATAGTTCTTGCATTTTTGCAGGTTTTTATTATATAATAATTATTATTAAATAGAAGATTTTATACGGGAGTGATGATGATGAGTAAGATTAGTTTAACATATGAAAATAAAACTTATAGATTAGAAGTATCTGGTGAAATGATTAAGGAATTTAGAAGCTATGAAGAGGCTTTAAGTGAGTTCTCTAAGAGAGTTTCTGAACTTGATAATAGTGAAGAGGGAAAATGGCTTTCTATGGTTGAGTCTTTAAAGGGATATGACGAGGAAGTTTCTATAAATAATGAATTTAAAAGCATGGAGTATAAGGGTGTTAAGTATTTCTTGAAAACTGATAAGGCTTTTTATATGGAAGATGGAGAAATGATTCCTTTACTAGGAGGATTTAATTTCTTTAAAGCTCTTGTTATTTTAGATAAAAATAATGAAGTTGGTGATGTTAAAGAGTTTGTTTTATTCTTAAAAAGACTTTCTATAAAGAGAGTTAACTATAGATTAAATGAATTATCACTTCTTGTACTTGGAGCTATGTTTAACTATGGTTCAGCCGAGTTTAACTTTCAAAGTAAGAAACTTAATAAAGGTGCTTCTATTGTAGATTGTACTTTTGTGGAATTTAAGGAGTATGTTTTAGGAATAGTTAAGTAATGAAAAATTGAACCGATACAATTTTATGTCTATTTTATTACTTTGTTTTTATTCTATTTTATCTAAATTATTCTTAGATAGCTTATTTAGGAATGTAAGAGCCTTTTTTATGTATAATATAAATGTAAATATTTTTTTTTTGCGGGTGTATAGCATTTACAAAGAAAAAATATCCATATATTCTAAAGTTAGAACAAATGAAAAGGTGATGATTTTGATGAATACAAGTAAGGAACATAAGAAAATTATAGGGCTTATTTTTACTGCCCTTATGATAGCTTTAGTTTTTGTAGCAGGAAGTATTATAAAGATTCCTACATTTGATGGTTTTATTCAACCAGGAGATTGTATGGTTTTAATAGCAGGACTTCTTTTAGGTAAGAAAAAGGGATTTATAGCAGGTGCTGTTGGTATGGCTTTTGTTGATATAGCAGCTGGATATGTTATATGGGCACCTTTTACTTTTATCATAAAAGGGCTTATGGCTTTAGCTGTTGCAGTTATTCTAGAGAGAGCTGAAAAAAGATCTATGAAATTATACATATTTGCATTTATTATTGGTGGCGTTGTAGACTTAGTTGGATATTTTATAGCTAATGCAATAATGGGTGGCGTTATTACAGGAGTGGCTGTAGGATTTGTAGGAAGTATATCTTACGCAGTTGCTCATTTTGTTGGAGATTTATCAGAGGTTGTAGTAGGAATAATAATAGCAATTGTTTTAGCTCCAATAGCTGAGAAAATAAGACAAAGAGTTCTTAATTAAAAATTTAGAAAAAGTTCCTTTTAATAGGAGCTTTTTTTGTTTAGAAAAAATATATGAAATAGGAAAAGTATATTAAAATGTTAGTCTATCTTAAGTAGTAGTGCATAGAAAATTTAAAAAATGGAATTACTTAGTCTTTTTGTTAAATAATATTAAAAAATATTAATAGTTTATCAATTAGTTTTTAAGGAAAATGGGAAAATTTATGTTATTATAAGAGCAGAAATAGGGAATGTATTTTATTATAAAAGTAAAGAGTTAAGTTTTAGTGAAAAAAATGAAGAGATAAATAATAATTAGAAATAAGGGGATGTATATTATGGAAACGAATACGAATAAAAAGGGTCATAACATAATACTAGCAATAGTATTAATTGTTGTATTAGTAGTTATATATATAGCAAGTTCTAAAGCATTAACTGCTTCAGCAAATTCAAATGCTTCAAATGCAGTTACGCCTAAGAATAATAATGCACTACAATTAAAAAGAGATAACACAGAAGCGAAGAATGTAACTTTAGGTTCTGGAACATATATAGTAGGAAAAGATATTAATCCAGGAAGATATGTTATAAAAGCAAAAAAAGGTGAAGGGAATATCACTGTTATTGATGCTGGAAATACACAATCTGTAAATGAATCTTTAGGAAAAGATAGTGCTAAAACTGTAACATATACTTTAAGTAAAAATGAAAAAGTACAGATTTCAGGATTAGAAGAAGTAGAATTTATACCAACTTCAAATAAAGTCACTGATATACTTACAACAGGTGAATGGAATGTAGGGATTGATATTAATCCAGGAACATATACAGCTACAGCAAAAAGTGGTGCAGGTGTTTTAGAAGTTTGTAGAGATGGAAAAATTATCAAAAGTGAAAAATTAAATGAGAATGGTAAAACATTTGAAAAAAGTACTGATATAAAATTAGCCTCTGGAGAAACAGTTGAAGTTTTAGGAATTAAAGAAATAGGTCTAAAAGTGAATAATTAAAAGTATAGTAAAGAAGCTGTCTAAGTTAAAGATAGCTTCTTTTTTTAAAGTAAAATAATTGAAAAGAAAGGTTTTACTAAAATTATTTCTTTTAAAAAGTTATGAATTATAGTAATAAAGAGTGTTTATATATAACTTAAAAAATAGAATTGACTAAAAAAAATCGTTGTTATATAATGTAGTACGATATTGAAATAATTAACAATGGTTGAATGATTTAAAACCATTTAAATTTGTTTAATATTTTTTTAAACTAAAGTTTAGTAATATCAAGTTTTATATTTAGTATTTCTAGGATGTTTTTTACAGAAATGTTTTTAATATAGCCTAGATACTAAGGTTTAGTATGTTTAGTAATATTAAGAAATTTAATGAAGAAAATTCTAAATTTTAGAAAAAAGAGCATGAAAATTATATAATGAAAGGATTTGAGGTTAGTTTTGAAAGAAAAGATAACACTTTATGGTTTTAACAATTTAACTAAAACTTTAAGTTTTAATATTTATGACGTATGTTATGCTAAGACTGAAAAGGAAAAAGAAGATTATATTAAATACATTGATGATCAATATAACTCAGAGCGTTTAACAAAAATATTATGTGATGTGACGGAGATTATAGGAGCACATGTTTTAAACATTTCAAAACAGGATTATGAACCGCAAGGGGCTAGTGTTAATGTATTAATTACAGAGGAAGCACTTCCAGTTGCACTAATAGATCCTTCATGCAATAAAGGGGAATTTTCATATATGCCACTTCGTGATAGTGTGATGGGACACTTAGATAAGAGCCATTTAACGGTTCACACTTATCCAGAATGTCATCCAAATCATGATGTAACTACATTTAGAGTTGATATTGATGTATCAACATGTGGTAAAATATCGCCACTAAATGCTTTAAATTATCTTATAGCTAGTTTTGACTCAGATGTTATTACTGTTGATTATAAGGTTAGAGGATTTACAAGAGATATTGCAGGAAGAAAGTATTATATTGATCATGAAATAAGATCAATTCAAGAATATATAGATAATGAAACTTTAAAGAATTATGATTGTATTGATATGAATATATATCAAGCAAACATGTTCCATACAAAAATGATGGTTAATGATATTAAGTTAAATAATTATTTATTTAATTCAGACCAACATGAATTATCTCCTCATGAAAGACGTGAGATTAGAGATAGATTATCAAAAGAGATGATTGAGATTTATGGTGGAGTTAATATTTATTAAAAGATAAGGGGGAATTTAAATGAAAGAGAAATCTCCTCAAGAGAGAGCACCTATTTATGAAGCTCTTAATTGGTATAAAAGTCAAAGGATTGTTCCTTTTGATGTTCCAGGACATAAGCAGGGAAGAGGAAATAAAGAACTTAGGGAGTTTTTAGGAGAAGACTGTTTAGCAGTTGATGTAAACTCTATGAAACCTTTAGATAATCTGTGTCATCCTACATCAGTTATAAAAGAAGCAGAAGAATTAGCAGCTAAAGCCTTTGGAGCTGATGATGCATTTTTTATGGTTAATGGAACTACATCAGCAGTTCAAGCTATGATTATGACTGTATGTAAAGAAGGGGATAAGATAATTATGCCTAGAAATGTCCATAGATCGGCTATAAATTCTCTTATACTTATAGGAGCTAATCCTATATATATAAATCCAGGAATTCATAGTAGTCTTGGAATATCCCTTGGAATGTCTTTAAAGGATATAAAAAAAGCTATAGAAGAAAATCCAGATGCTAAAGCAGTTTTTGTAAATAATCCAACTTATTATGGAA
This sequence comes from Clostridium sp., assembly GCF_051656525.1. GTDB lineage: Bacteria > Bacillota > Clostridia > Clostridiales > Clostridiaceae > Clostridium. The sequence goes on from NZ_JBOGCC010000271.1 coordinate 5,441, forward strand.
TATGCTCTGATTTAAGAGAAATAGTAAAACTTGCTCATAGTCATGGAATGTATGTTTTAGTTGATGAAGCTCATGGAACACATTTTTATTTTGATAAAAGACTTCCAGTTTCAGCTATGGAAGCAGGTGCTGATATGGCAGCTGTAAGTATACATAAAACGGGAGGTTCTTTAACTCAAAGTTCTATGTTACTTATGAAGAATGATAGAATAAATCCACATTATGTTAGAACTATTATAAACTTAACACAAACTACAAGTGGGTCGTATCTTTTACTATCATCGCTTGATTTAGCTAGAAGAAATCTAGCACTTCATGGAGAGGAGATTTTTGAAGAAGTTATAGCAATTGCAGAATATGCAAGAAATGAAATAAACAAGATTGACGGATATTATGCTTTTTCTAAGGAAATAGTAAATAAGGATAATATTTTTGATTTTGATGTAACTAAGCTTACTGTAAATACTTTAGGAATTGGACTTGCAGGGATTGAAGCTTATGATATTTTAAGAGATGATTATGGTATTCAAATAGAACTTGGAGATATAGGCAATATTTTATCTATTATATCTGTTGGAGACACTAGATATAATATTGAAAGACTTGTATCAGCTTTAAGTGAAATAAAAAGAATTTACACTAAAGATAAAAAGGGAATATTTGATCATGAATATATAAATCCTATAGTTAGGAAATCACCAAAGGAAGCTTTTTATTCAGAAAAGGAAAGTATTCCCTTAAAAGAATGTGAAGGTAGAATTTCAGGTGAATTTGTAATGTGTTACCCGCCAGGTATTCCAATACTTGCGCCAGGAGAACTTATTACAAAAGAAGCTATAGAATGTATAACTGCATCTAAGGAAAAGGGTAGCCTTGTTACAGGTCCTGAGGATATGGATGCAAAAGAACTACAAGTTTTAAAATAAAAAAATTTAAGGAGTGGATTTAAAATGGAATTATGGTACACAGAAGAGCACTCACCAGAGGCTAGATTTTCAATTAAGGTAGATGAACAAGTATACTCAGATAAAAGTGAATTTCAAAGAATAGACGTATTTAAATCAAAAGAGTTTGGAACATTCTTTACTTTAGATGGTTTAATGATGGTAACTGAAAAGGATGAATTTATTTATCATGATATGATAGTACACATTCCTATGGCTACAAATCCAAACATAAAAAATGTTCTTGTAATAGGAGCAGGAGATGGTGGAACTGTAAGAGAACTTACTAGATATAATACTATTGAAAACATAGATATGGTTGAAATAGATAAATTAGTAGTTGACGTATGTAGGAAATTCTTACCTCAAACTGCTGAGAAATTAGATGACCCTCGTGTTAATCTTTTTTTTGAAGATGGATTAAAATTTGTACGTGAAGTTGAAAATAAATATGATTTAATAATAGTTGATTCAACAGATCCATTTGGACCTGGAGAAGGATTATTTACAAGAGAATTCTACGGAAATTGCTATAAAGCATTAAAGGAAGATGGAATTTTAGTTAACCAACATGAAAGTCCATACTACGAAGAGTATGCTAAATCAATGAAGAGAGCACATAAAAGAATTAAAGAATGCTTCCCAGTTTGTAGAGTATACCAAGCACATATACCAACATATCCATCAGGACATTGGTTATTTGGATTTGCATCTAAAAAGTATGATCCATTAACTGCTGATGTTGAAGCTTGGAACAACTTAGGATTAAAAACTAAGTACTACAACACAGACTTACACAAAGGATGCTTCGCACTACCAAACTACGTTAAGGAAATGCTTGAAAGTGTCCATGAATAGAAATGTGGAAACATTCATAGGGTGTGAATCTGAATACAGCGAAGCAACAACTGTAATATTTGGAGCACCTTTTGATGGAACAACATCATTTAGACCAGGTACAAGATTTGCAAGTAAAGTAATGAGAAGTGAGTCTTATGGACTTGAAACATATAGCCCATATCAGGATGTAGACTTAGAAGATTTAGCTATTTATGATGGTGGCGATTTAGATTTTCCTTTTGGAAATCCTGTAAAAGCACTAGAAATGATAGAGGATTATACAAGAAGTGTATTAAATGACAATAAAAAACCTCTTATGATAGGTGGGGAACACTTAGTAACACTTGGAGCTTTTCGTGCTGTATATGAAAAATATCCAGATGTACATGTAATTCACTTTGATGCACATACAGATTTAAGAGATAACTACTTAGGTGAAGAATTATCACATGCATCAGTAATAAGAAGAGTTTGGGATATAATTGGAGACGATAAAATATTTCAATTTGGAATCCGTTCAGGAGAAAGAGACGAGTTTTATTGGGCTAAAGATCATATGTACACAAATAAATTTAATTTAGATACTTTAGATAAAATAGTAGAAAAAATTAAAGATAAGCCAGTATATATAACAATAGATTTAGATGTATTAGACCCTTCAATATTTCCAGGAACAGGAACACCAGAAGCAGGTGGAGTTACATTTAAAGAGCTTATGAATGGAATACTAGAATTTAGAAAGCTTAATAATGTTGTAGGAATAGATATAAATGAACTATCACCACAATATGATACGTCAGGAACATCTACAGCAGTTGCATGCAAAGTACTTAGAGAAATGCTTATTGCATGTGATTAAAATGAAAAATTGAGAATTTTAGAATTAAAGAAAAACCGAATTGGTGAGGCTAATTCGGTTTTTCTAACTATTAATTATTAAAGTGTTTTAAGTAAATATATAATGTAGTAAAACTATTTAGATAGAGTAAATTGAAGTAGAGGGAGTTATTTTTATGAATATTGATATTAAGTTAAAAAATAAAGCATTAAATGAAGAAGAAATTTGTAATTTAAGATTTTTAAAAGAAGAGGATTTAGACCAAGTTATGGAACTTCAAGAACTTATAATGGAATGGCTTGATAATAGTGAACTTTATTCAGGGTCAGAAAGAGAACATTTCACACATTTTTTAGGTGAAAAAGGAAGAGCTATTGGATGTTTTAATAAAGAAGGAAAGCTTATAGGTATGGGAGTTTATGCAAAGCATGGATTAGATGAGCATAACTATGGATATGATATAGATTTAGATAATGAAGAACTTTTAAAAACAGCACAAATAGAATCAACAATAGTACATAAAGACTATAGAGGTAATAAACTTCAAAATATTATATGTAGAATAATTGAAAATTTAGCTATTGAGGATTCTATGAATAGAGTTATGGCAACTGTATCACCAGTTAACCCATATAGTTTAAATACATTTATAAATAATGGATATATTAAAGAACTTGAAAAGATTAAGTATGCAGGTCTTATGAGAGCAATTTTAAATAAAAATTTAGTTTAAAGATTTTAGCCTAAGGAAAGTGAATTTTCTTAGGCTTTTTTAGAACTTTTTTGGATGAGGATAGATGGAGAAAAGTGTAGAGACTATTATAGGCGATTGTTACTAGTAAAGAGAGAGTTCAGGAGAGAGAAGTTTAGAAGGAAGTTTGGGAAGAAAAGTGAGAGTTATGGAGTAGATTAGTGAATGCTGTGGGGGAAGAAAAAATGGAGTGGCTTTGATAATTTGATTTTTCGTACTATTCACTATTAATTGATTTAAAGTCTATTTTGTGGGTTTGGTGAATAGTATAATAATAGGAAAATTTTTTTGTTGTGAGTAATAATTTTGAATGGGAGTTTTGATTGTTATGGAAATTTTTAAGGAGGAGGTTTTTAAAAGTACATATTTTTATAGTAGAGAAGATGGAGTTATCGATGAGTCGATATTGCTTGTTGGTAGAAATGGGTTTGATGAGTATAGAGGAATTTTGGAGATTGATACTTTTAAAATAATGCAGTGTTGTATTGATGAAGATAATGTGTTGAAAATTGAGCTGAATTTGTATTTAGGAGAGACTCAGTTTGAGAGTTATGTTAATGAGTATGGTATTGAGATTTGTAGAAATATTGAGGCTTTTGATTTGGAGGAGATTAACTTTTCTAAGTTTCCTAAATTTAATCAAAGTTATGTTATGTATAATTTAAAGAAGGATTTTGAGGGGAAATTTGTAAAGCTTGATATAACTCATTTAAAGAAGTTTTTCTTTTCTGAGGAAAGGATTGGATTTACTATTTTAGGTCTTGGTGCTAGAGGTCTTGTTAGTTTTTGTAAAGATGAAAGAAGGGCTCCTTATTTAAAATTTGAATGTGAAAAGGTAAATAAGTATCCTAGAATTACTTTAGACAAGTATGAAAGGTCAGTGTATGGTTTTTTCATTAGTGATGAAGTTGAAACTGTATCTATAAAGAATTATAGAGCTATTCAGTGGTCGAAGGTTATCCAAAGTAGAGAAATTATCATTTGTAAGAATAAGTATGAGATTGAGATTTTAAGTGATGGCGTATATAGTGTTGATTATTTTTTGAATATACGTAGTGAATCTGAGGGATATATGTTTTTGAAGGTTGATTCTATGGAACTTGATTATAGCTTTGTTAAAACTACTTTTGATGAACATGGATATGTAGGGAAAGTAATCATAAAATGTAAAAAGGGTAGTAAAATAGCATTATGTCTACTTGGAAAGGGATTATTAATTCAAGAATTTGGTGGTATAGGAAATATAAAGGTAATAAAAATTTGAAAAGGTGTGGCAATTTTTAAAGGAAAGAATAAGATATATTATGCAATAAACTAAATTATAAAAGATAAGAAGGAGTGTTTAAAGTATGTCATTACCAAAAGTTCCGGATATGAATCCACAAGTTACAGTTGATAAACAAGATGCAGTTAATTTAATTTTATTTTCTATAGGAATGGAAGAGATAGGACTTAGCCATATTATAAATGCAGAAGGCGAAAAAATTCAATACGTATTAGGTACATTAGTTGATGCTGATGGAAATGCAATACCAGCTCCAGAAGGAGTAACAGTAGACAAAGTTTTAGAAGTTAATAAATCAGTAAGTAATTCCTTAAAAGATGTTTTAAGAAACCAATTATTATTACAATTAAAACTTGAAGATGCAATGACATTAGTTGATACAACACCAACACCAACACCAACGCCAACTCCATAAAATTTAAAATTAAAGAAAATTATTAGAGGAAAAAATAAACAGTATAGAATAAATTTGTTCTATACTGTTTATTTTAGTTATTTAAGTCTATTAAAAGGAATATAAGTATAACAAGAATATTGTATAGAAAAAGAGGTGAGGTTAAAATGTCAATGCCAAATATACCAGATATAAATCCAAAGATAAATTTAGATATTGAAGACAGTATAAAGGTTCTTCTTAACTCTATAGCAATGGAAGAACTTGGACTTAGTCATATTATTAATGCAGAAGGGGAGAAGCTTCAATATGTTTTAAAAAGTTTAGAGGAAAAGGCGAAAAAATGTTATGAATGTAGTATTTGTAGTTCTTATAAAAAGGGAGTTTTAGAGGATTTAGATTATATTTTAAAAGTTAATGAGTCAATAAATAATACTATGAAAACAATATTTAGAAGTCAAACTTTTCTGCAAATGAAACTAGAAAATGTTATTGAGATGAAAAAAATTATATTAGAAAATGAAAAAAAAGATATAGAACATACAAATGAATGTAATTGTAATGAAAAAATGTATGAACATAGATGGAAAGATTGTGAAACTAAGAGAGAAATAGGAGTAGAGCTTTTAGATGAAAATGTTGAAGTATCTTGCAGCCCTGTATTTCTAAAGGCACAGAATAGATGAAGATATTTTATATATTAAATGGAAGTAATGATTTATATGAATCTATTTTAAAGAATTTAAATGTATTTTTGAGCTTTATGACTAAAAGAAGTGATTTAGAAGGATATTGTATTTATAAAATTGAAAACTGTGATTATTTGAATATATGGAATAAGGGAGAAGAGAAATCTTCGAAAATAGGAATTTATAAAGTAAAAGGTGGTATAGTTAGCGAAGTTAAAAGTGAAGATTTCTTTATACAAGGAGAAGTTAGAGGAGAATTTGTTAAATATATAGATGTAGAGAAATTCTTAAATGTATATATGAAGGACTCAGAGTTTAATATAGTTTTAATTAGTGGACATGGTGGACCTTTTCAAGCTCTCTTAGATATGAAGGAAAGTGTAGCTTTTTCAATGAATACATATAATTTAGCTAATATATTAAATAAAAGAAAGATAGATTATTTAGTTTTAGATATGTGTTCTATGAATTATATTGAGGTTTTATATGAAATACTTTACAAAAATAAAGTAAAGAATTTAATTACGTATAGAAGCTTTGCACCTATTGAAGGAATTGATTTTAAAGATATTTTTAAATGTATAGAAAGTAATGAATTTGAAAAAGAATTTAAAAAATTAGATAGCCTATTAATTTGTTTAAATAAAGCAAGTGTTGAAGAATTTGATCTTTTTAGAATAAGTCAAAATAAAAGAATTTTAAAGCTATTATATAAAAAAAATAGAGAGTTTAAAAGTGGAATATATGTTTTAAGAACGGAAGGGATAAGAGTTGGAATTCAAACTAAAGGAAGTGAAAGAGTTGATGGAGATACTACAGGATATATTAAATATTTTCTTAAAAATAAATTAGAGAGAAATATTTATAGCATGTTTAAATATACTAAGGATAATTTGTGGAATATAGTAGTTAGAGGAGAATTTAAAATTTATGAAGAGAATATAAAATTAATAGAACTTGAAAATGAAGGGCTTGAAAATATAATTATGCAGTATGTAGAAGAAGACACAGCTCATAATTTAGTAGAAAAATATTTAGAAATAAAAGATGAGAAAAGAGAGGATTAGTTTATGGCATATATAGGAATAGACTTAGGAACTACAACATCAGAGATAGCAGTATTTAGAGATGAACAAGTTGAAGTAATAAAGAATATAGAAGAGGGAGAAAGCTATGTTGTACCATCTATTGTTTTAATAGATGGGGAGAATATTATAGTTGGTGATAAAGCTAAAAATCAAATGATATTAAAGGCTGACAAGATAGTGTCAGAGGTTAAAAGATTTATGGGACAAGATGTAAAGCTAAAGATAAATGAGCAAATATATACACCAGTTCAGATTTCAAGTATGATACTAAAAAAAATGAAAGATATAGCAGAGTTTTATTTAGGAGAAGAAATATCAGAGGCAGTAATAACAGTCCCTGCTAATTTTAATAATAAAGGAAGAAGAGATACCAAAGAAGCTGGAAGACTTGCAGGACTTAAGGTTAAAAGAATAATAAATGAACCAACAGCAGCAGCTTTAGCTTATGGACTGGATAAGGAAAATAGTGATTTAAAAGTTCTAGTATTTGATTTTGGGGGTGGAACATTAGATATATCAATTTTAGAGATGGTAAATAGAGTTATAGATGTGAAGATAAGTCGTGGAAAAAATATTGGTGGAAAAGATATAGATAAACTTCTTATGAGATATATTATAGAAAGAGTTGAAAAAGAAACAAATAAAGAAATAAATACTAAAAACTTAAGAAGTATTTCAATGCTTAAAAAAGCTAGTGAGGAGTGTAAAAAAAATTTAGCTTTCTATAAGGAGTGGGATGTTGTAATTCCAGGAATAGATAAAGATGAAAATGGTGAACTAATAGATGTAGATTGTGTTATTAAAAGAGAGGAGTTTGATTTTCTTATAAAAGAGATAATTAAAGAAGGAGAGGCTTTAATTGATGAGGCTTTAAATGGAGCTTTAATAAAGGCTAAGGATATAGATAAGATAGTTTTAGTTGGAGGTAGTACAAGAATAGTAGCAATAAGAGAAATGTTTAAAAGAAAATTTGGAGAAGAAAA
>NZ_JBOGCC010000272.1:0-1034 GCF_051656525.1 Clostridium sp.
TAAATGATTTTTCAAAAAGAACTAAAATTAAAAATAAGAAAAATCCAAGAATTAAAGCATGCGTATGAACCACGCTTAATCTAGTTATTCCTGTAAAATCACTCATTCTTGTGAACTCTCTAAAGAATACTCCCCCTAAAAGTCCAAAAAGTAAATATAACATTGATGTATTAAAAATCTTTTTCATTAATCTAATCCCCCTTTTGCTAATTACTATTATTATATAACAATAAACTTCCTTTTGTCATAAAATATTTTTATACTTCCATAACTTTTTAATGAAAACCTTAAAAAAAAAAAGAACTGGCTAACCAGTCCTTTTAAAATTCCTATTTTCTTAACTCTTTAATGTCTTCAACTATTAATTCAGGTTTTAAGTGATATCTTTCATAAAGTTCATTTATAGGAGTTCCATCAGTAAATTCTTTAGTTGCTCCATAGTTTAGAACCTTCATTTCTTTATCTCCATAGAATCTAGTTATTTTTTCACCAAATCCACCATCTAAAATACCATCTTCTAATGTTATTACTACATCATGGTCTTTAGTTAAATCTTCTAACATTTCTTTATCGATTCCTGTTATATATCTTGGATTTATTAATGTTCCATCTATATTAAGTTCTGATTTTAATTTTTCTATTACCTCTTCTCCAAGTTTAAAGAAACCTCCAAGCCCTATAACTGCAACCTTACTTCCTTTTTTGATTATTTGGAATTTATTTAAATCAGAATAATCTTCCTGAACTTCAAAGTCATAACTTCTTACAGCACCTACTGGTACTTTTATAAATACAGGATGACCTTTTTGTTCTATTCCCCAGTCCATCATTTTTAGGAATTCCTCTTTACATGTTGGCGCTAAGTATACTATATTTGGAATGTTTGAAATTAATGGAATATCAAATATTCCATGGTGAGTAACGTCAGCTCCTGTAATTCCACCATTATAAACTAATACTAAAGCTGGATTATCATTTATTGCTAAGTCATGTGACATTTGATCATATGTTCTTTGAATGAATGTACTTGCAAA
>NZ_JBOGCC010000273.1:0-5361 GCF_051656525.1 Clostridium sp.
GTTATTTCAGGTTTCTTAGTATCAGGGTGGCAAGGTTCAGTTCTTCAAATATTATTAATGGCACTTGGAGTAATATTATATATTCCATTTATTAAAGCAATAGATAATCAATATTTAAAAGAAGAGGAACTTGCAGCAGCTAAAGAAGATGAGGATGATGATATAGATTTTGATAATTTAGATTTTTAAGATAGGAGAAAATAAATGAAAAAAATAGTACTAATAATGAATCATGTACAAGCCGGTATGGGAAGTGATGAAAATGCTGATTTAAAACCAAGTGGAAAAAAATCAGTAATAGGACCAGGAAAAATGATGGAGCCATACTTTAAAAAGTTAGGACTTAAAATAGAGGGAACTCTTTATTGTGGTGATAAATACTACAGCGAAAATAAAGAAGAAGTTTTAAAAAAATTTACAGCAATGGCTAAAAAGTTAGGTGCAGAGGTTGTTATATGTGGACCAGCACTTCATTATCCAAACTTTGGAGAAATGGTTGGAGGAATAACAGAAGCAATAAATGAAAATTCAGATGTAAAAGCTTTTGCAGCAATGTCAGAAGAAAATCCTGCAAAAGAGAAATATAAAGATAAAATAATAATAGTAAAAACACCAAAAAAAGGTGGAGTAGGATTAAACAAATCAATAGAAAATATATGTGAAATGGCAAGTAAACTTGCAAATAATGAAAATATAGATGAATTTAAAAGTAAAGTTTGTTTTTAAACTAAAAGAAATGGGGTATAAAATATGAAATGGGCAATGATAGCAACATGGAGAATGGCTGTTGAGGGGATAACAGAGGCCGGAAAAGATTTAGAAAATGGTGTTTTTGCAGGAGATGCAATAGAAAAAGCTATAAAATGTGTAGAAGATTTTCCTTTTTATAAATCAGTAGGATATGGTGGTCTTCCAAATGAAAATTGTGAAGTAGAGTTAGATGCAGCATATATGGATGGAGATACACTTTCAATAGGAGCAGTTGGAGGAATTAAAGACTTTAAAAATCCTATAAGTATAGCAAGAAGGTTAAGTAAAGAAAGATTTAATTGTTTCTTAGTTGGAGAAGGTGCAGAGAAATTTGCACATAAAGAAGGTTTTGAAAGACAAAATATGCTAACAGATAGAGCAAAATTACACTACAAAAAGAAATATAAAGAAACAGTAGAAAGAGGACTAAGTCCATACAATGGACATGATACAGTAGGAATGATTGCAGTTGATAAAGAGGGAAAAATGGTAGCAGGAACATCAACTAGTGGATTATTTATGAAAAGACCAGGAAGAGTAGGTGATTCTCCAATTTCAGGCTCAGGATTTTATTGTGATAGTGAAGTTGGTGGGGCATCAGCAACAGGTCTTGGAGAAGATTTAATGAAAGGTTGTATTTCTTATGAAATAGTTAGATTAATGAAAGATGGAATGCATCCACAAGAAGCTTGTGATAAGGCAGTTATGGAATTACATGAAAAACTAACTAAAAAAAGAGGAAAAGCTGGAGACCTTTCATTAGTAGCTTTAAATAATAAAGGTGAATGGGGAGTTTCTACAAACATTGAAGGATTTTCTTTTTCAGTAATTTCTGAAGATGAAGAGCCAACAGTATATGTATGTAAAAAGCAACAAAATGGTATAACAGAATATGAGAAAGCAAGTGAAGAATGGTTAGATGCGTATTTAAAAAGAATACATGAACCAATAACATTTGATTAAAATAAAAAACCCTAAGAGATTAAAATCTACTTAGGGTTAAACCATATAGAGGGGGAGAAAAATGTTTAAAGAAAGAGTTAGAAAGGAAAAAGAAAGTCTTTTAAAAAGTATAGATAAAGTAGTTAGAGTAAATAGTATAGAAGGCATAGAAGATACAGATGCACCTTTTGGAGAAGAACCTAAAAAAGTATTAGAGGTAGCATTAGAGATAGGAAAAGAAATGGGTTTTAAAACTAAAAATATAAATAATGCTATAGGGTATGTAGAATATGGTGAAGGTGAAGAATATGTATGTGCACTAGGGCACTTAGATATTGTACCAGTAGGGGAAGGATGGGACTATGATCCATTAAGAGTTACAATAGAAGGAGATAAAATATATGGAAGAGGTGTTTTAGATAATAAAGGACCTATAATGAGTTGTCTCTATGGATTGAAAATAATAAAAGATATGAACTTAAAATTATCTAAAAGAATTAGAATTATATTTGGAACAAATGAAGAAACAGGATTTAAAGACATCCCATATTACTTAAAAGAGGAAAAATTACCTATAATGGGATTTACACCAGATTGCAAATTTCCAGTAATATATGGAGAACGTGGAATTTTAGATTTAACTATATGGAGTGAAATAATAAAGGAAAAGATAAATGTAGATGGAAAGTTTGTAAATAATGTAGTTTCAAGTAATTGTGAAATAAATATAGATGGAAAAATATATAAAGAAAAAGGGCAAAGTGCTCCAGGAAATACACCAGAAGTAGGAGAAAATGCAGTAACAAAATTATGTAATAGGTTAAAAGAAAATGAGTATTCAAGAGAATTAAAAGAATTTTTAAATTTTATAGTTTATAACTTTCATGAAAATCATAATTTAGATAGAGATGGAGTAAAATTTGAAGATAATGTATCAGGTAAGCTTATAATAAATCCATATAAAATAGAAGAAGAAAATAGAAAACTTGGAGTTTCAGTTGTGTTTAGATATCCAATTATGTATAAATATGAAGATATATTAGAGCGTGTTTATAAAATAAGCAAAAAGGAATATGAAATAAAAGAAAATAGAAGAATGGATTCGGTTTTGTTTGATAAAGATTCTGAAATGCTAAATTTACTAAAGGAAAGTTATGAAAAAGTAACAGGATTAGATGGAACACCAGTTACAACAACAGGAGGAACTTATGCAAAAGTGTTTAAAAATATAGTAGCATTTGGACCATCATTTCCAGGACAGAAAGGAATAGCACATAATAAAAATGAATATATGAATATAAGTGATTTAATGTTAGGAACAGAGATATATACAGAAGCATTATATAATCTTGCGAAATAAATAAGATTTAGAAAGGGAACATGGAGAAAGAAAATTTAGAAATAACAAAAGCACCTAAAATGGTGCTTTAACTAAAAAAAGAGTATTTAATGAAAATACTCTTTTTGAGATATTTTAATAAAAAACAAGGAAAAAATTGTTAAATGTATATTTAAAGTATATCACGTAAAATAAAAAGAATAAAAAAAATAGAATTTAAAACAAAAAGTTTTAAATTCTATAAAATGTGTATAAAGTTAAAGTGGTAATTATTTAGAATCATGCTTTTCTTTATCGTTTAATCCACAAGGAACCCAAGGATAATCAGGATTAGATGGATCACAAGGATTTGTAGGATCTACGTTTTTTTCTTCCTCTAAAATTTGATCAAAATCTTCAAAATCTTTTTTCATAAAAATCAACCTCACTTTTAATTCTTAGTTATTTACTATGATTTAATTATAATGCTAAGAATAATAATTGTCAAATAATATTTTTTATTATAATTAATAGTTTTTTTTCAATAAATATACTATAAAATAAATATATGTATATAATAATTATACGTGAAAGATAATATATTTAATTGTTCTAATATAGAAATATAGAAATAAAATATATAGAAGTAATAATAGAAGAGGTATTTTATGAAAGCAAAATCAGAAGAAATCTTTTTACAATTATTCACTCTTAAATATAGAGAGTTTAGAGAAAAAAATATAAAAGATTATTTAAATAAAATGGAAGAAAACTTAAATTTCTGGGTAGAAGAGAATTATAAGTTAAACTGTAATGAAAACAAGGATATAAAAATTGAGGAAAAAAAGGAAGAATTATTAATTCTTATAAAGAATGATTATCCAGATATAAAATCAATAGAAGAAGCATTTGTTGAAGTAAAGATGCAAAATGATTTTGACATAATGTTTTCTAATAAATTAAAAAAAGTTATATTAGAAAAAGAATTTGAAATAAATGAAAATATACAAAAGTTATATAAAGATATTTTTAGAGATGACAAAAAAGAAACATTACCTTTAGAAGAGATAGAAAAAAAAGTAGTAGAATATTATAAAAGCATAGGAGTTAATGTTTTAAATAAGAGAGACATATATTTTTTAAATTAAAAGGAAGATAGCTTCATTTACTAAGGAAGCTATCTTCTTTTATGTTATTTATTTTATAATAAGTAAAGGATTGTCCTCTTTTAAAATAGATATAATATCTGAAAGATTAAATTTACAACTTTTTAAAGTTGATAGAGTATAACTATCAATTGGGTAAAGTTGTAAGAAATCAACACTTCCATGAACTGTATCTAAAGAAGAAAACTCATCTTTAACAATAATAAATCCAGCAAAGTCAGAATTTTCATCGATAGCTTCTCTATAATCAAAAAAAGTATTTTCTTCTAAAGAAAAGCTAGTTTCTTTAATATACTTATAAATTGTATTTATAGCAAGCATAAGGCTTTCAGCTTTTTCTATTTTTGCATTATCAATTCTTAATGTTACTTCATATCCATATTTAGACTTCTCTCTCATAAAGTAATGTTCATTTGCATAAAGCTCAGAGAACCCAAAGCTTATAATATGATTATGCTCTGAATGACTTGTACTATTATAGATAGAAAAACCACTTAAAAAATGTTTGTTCGAAAATAAGTTAGTTGGTAAATGAAGTAAGTTATAGCTAATAGGTTCTTGATTTGCATAAACATTATCTAAGTGTGAGTAAAGAGCCTCTAAGCCAGGTGCAAAAGTAGTATTTTCCTTTAAGTTTCTTTTATATTTTTCAAAATTCATAATCATATTTATTAATCCCCTTTATAAAAAAATTAAGTTATGGATATATAATAACATAAAATACACATAAAAGTAACAATTTATACATAAATTTTAAATTTAATTTAAAATGTAACTGTAAAGTGAATAAAATAAATGTTTAATAGAGTATATGGATATACTATTAAATGTACAGCATTTTAATTGACAGTAAGTATCAATAGGCTTATTATAAGCAAGTGATAATAATTATCAAAGTAAAAAATTAAATTTAAATATATTGGAGGAGAAAAATATGACACAGCTTCAAGGAGAAGACATCCTAGTGCAAAAAAGAAGAAAAAGAAACTTCTTTATGCTATTAGCTGCAATGGGACCTGGAATAACAGTAATGCTTGCAGATACTGATGCAGGATCAATAATTACAGCAGCTCAATCAGGGGCACAATGGGGGTATAAATTAATATTAGTAAACTTAATATTAGTTCCGATGTTATACTTTGTACAAGAGTTAACAACGCGTATAGGAATAACTACAGGAAAGGG
>NZ_JBOGCC010000274.1:0-3221 GCF_051656525.1 Clostridium sp.
ATCTACTTAACAGTAGAAATTTAATGATTCTAAAACTCCTAATGCATTTTTATGCATAGTTATTTTGCAAATCTTTTTATTTTTATCCATTTACTAAGCTCTTTATTCATGTTTTAGAATCTTTAATTTTATTTTACTACATTAAGACTGAGGTTTGCAATTTTTTTCAGATTCAAAAGGGATCTATCTCCTTTTGAATCTGATTTTCTTTATTTTTTCTTAATTTTTTTGTGCATATTTTAGCCAATCTTCCCTAGTTACATTTAATCTTAGTCCTTTTAATTTTTCTTCTGGTGTACTTTTAATTATTTGTACTAACATTAATCCTTTTCTTGCAATATTATATGCTCCATTTGCATCTGCATCTATTGGAAGCTTCTGCTCTTCTTTTGTTTTTTCTTTTTCTAGTTCACTATTATAGAATTCTCCATTTTTATTTTTTACTGGCGATTGTATATAATCTCTATCACTAACTATTTCACTATTTCTAAGTTGTGTCATTATTTTTATTAAATCTAACACTCCTTTTAAAAGTTCTTTTGAGTTACTTCTTAAAAGTTCTTTTTTAATATCTTCCTTTATATCTATATTTTTTTCTATGAATAATTTTTTAAGTACCTCTGTTACATCTATTTGTTTACTATCCCAATTATTCTGTTTTTCTTTGTTTTTAAAATTTATTATTCTTTCTCTAATTGAACATAATGTCCATTTTTGCTTACTTCCTTTTGCTCTATCTCCAAATTTTGAATAGTCTATATCGAATTCAAAGTAATCTTCATCCTTATTAAATTCTATTCTATCAAATTTTTCAATTATCTCTTTAGCTTTTTCTACATTTTCATATTTAAAGTTATATAAGTTTACAAAACCTGTTGTTGGATCTATTTTGCTTGTATCCCATGGATCTACATAGTATAAAAATCCACTTTGTTTTCCAAGCTTTTTAAAACTTTCAAATTTATTAGTTAATTGATATGCTTTCAATAACCCTCCATATTCTTCAGCATCTTTTTGTTTGTTTACATAATAATTAAGTTTTTCTATAAGCATTTTTTCAAATTTTTGATATATACTCACTTCAAATTTTTTTCTACTATTTTTAAAGCCCCCATTTAAATTTTCTAATACAACTATTGCATTATATTTTTCCATCATTAAACAAATTTGATGAATAACTTGAGATAAATATCCTTCTTTAATTTGCTTTATCCCTTCAATATTATCCCAATTCACTCTTGCATTTGCTCTACTCTCTTCTTTTTCTTTAATAGCTTTATGGTAGTCCTTTCCATTTTCGTTTTCATTTTTCTTTATAATATTAAAAGACTTTTGCTCTAATATCTCACCTTTTTCATTTATTACACTTACATAAATAAGGTTTCTTTCTCCTCTATCAATTCCTATAATATTAATATTTTTCCCATTTTTTATAACTTTATTTACTTTTTCATTTATGTTTTTCATTTCATCTGAAGAAAAATTCATTGTAATTGGTACATGGAAATGAAACGTATCTATTGTAAATCTTCTATCTTTTATTATGTCATAATCATATACTGCTGTTGTTTCATTTCCACCTTCATCTTTTTTCACTTTATTTTTCATAGGTATGTTTGCATAATGAATTGTTGTATTATCAAGCTCTAAACTCTTTTTTCTAAAGAAAATTTCTGCTTGACCATTCAATTTATAAACAACATTTTCTAAATTTTTCTCATCAAAAAGTGCTTTGAAATATAATGTATGAAGGTTTTTTGTTCCTTTACTTTTTGGTGAAAAATCTTTATTATATACTTTAAATAAATAAAGTTTTCCTTCTTTTACAAGAGATTCTATATATTTTTTAGATACTTTCTCAAATCTTATCTGATAAGCCTGCTTATTTATATGGTCAGTAAATTCTTTAAAACTATAATAGTCTTTTGATTCTTTAAATACAAAATCATAGTCTGAATAATATTCAATAGCCAGTTCTTTATAAAAATCAATAAATGCTATTAAATCATCAGTATTAAACTTTTCTTTATCTTCTCTTGAAAAAGTTCTTTCTCTTCTTATTCTATTTATTTCAGTTGGTAAATGAGTATTTTTTAAGTTTTCTAATAGTTCATTAACTCCATCACTATTTTTTCTACCATTTTTCTTTTCAACCTTCCCATCTATCCTCATAAAATTTTGAACATCTTTTGCTGGATCTGCTGCTTGTAAATATATCATCTTTTCAAAAACATCTTCTTCATCAATAGGTTCATTATATGTTTTGAAATCTTTATTGAACTCAGTATTCATTATTCCTAAATAATAATAATCGTCACATTTATCTTTCGCATCTTCACCATATTTCCCTTTAAACATAATGCAAGAGTTAGAAATTTCTTTATTTTTAGACCATCCATCAAGTAAATTGGGATTATTAAAGTTAAGCTTTATTTTTTCAATACTATATGGCTTTTTAGTTAAATAATTTCTCACCTTATTGTATGCTATTGTTAGTTTATCTAACTCTAGCCATATACTTTCTAATTCAGAATAGAATCTTTCATCTTTATTAGGTTCTGTTCCATATCCTAATAGAAGCTTTATAAACCTTTGAAAGTCTTTCCATGTATCAAGGTAAGCTTTTATTAACTCCTTGTTTTTTATATCACTTGGTAATCCTTTTTTATGAATTGTTTTTGTACCCCCTAACAATTTTTGTAAATTATTATATTTTTCTTTTATATCTTCAATATAATTTTTCTTTTTATCATTAATAGTTTTAGAAAACTCCTTGAAAAACTTTTCTACAGTTTCTTCTCTTCCTAGTTTTTTCAAACCCTCATTTATTTCTGTTACAGTAAAACTGTCTCTTTTCTTTAAATATTTTTCTCTTATTTCCCTATATTTCTCTGTATTCAATACAATATTTTCTTCATCATAATTTGCTTCTAAACCTTTTGTTATGATGCTCCAATCACCAAACATCATTTGAGATAAAGAAGTTAGACTAATATCATTTCTAACATATATTTTGCTTAAATTATAATCCTCTATATTTTTGAATAGTTCTACTATTCCAATTCCATCATTTCTATTCATTACTGTCTCTTGAAGCTGTACTTCTAATCCCTTTAATACGTCTATAACTTCCAAATCATTTTTTAAAGTTTCTGGTATAAATGAAGTAGTTTCCCTATCACTTAATATTTGTTTAAATAATATTTTTAATTTAGGGATTC
>NZ_JBOGCC010000275.1:0-12299 GCF_051656525.1 Clostridium sp.
TCAAATTCAAACTTTAAATAGCCAATTAAATGAACTGCAAGGAAATAACAGTAAAACTGCTTTAAATAAGCCATTAACTAAATACCAGCTTTTATCACAAATAAATGGAACACTAAACGGGGATAAAAGTAATGATGAGCAATTGAAAATTAAAATAAAAGAATTAAAAGATATTTTAGCAAATGGACAAGTTAAGGCAAATCATAATGGAGTAATATATATTCCACAAGTTCCAACAGTTGGAATGGTATTACAAGCAGGTCAGCAAATAGGAGAAATATTACCTAATAATGATAAATTCAAAGTAAAGCTAATAATTCCAAATGATGAAATAGGAAATGTAAAGAAAGGGGATACAGTAAAATATAGTTTTGTATCATTCCCATATACAGAGTATGGTTTTATGCAAGGAACATTAGAAAATATAAATGTTACGTCAGAACTAAATCCAAAGACTGGATTATCATATTATGAAGGTGATTCAACTTTAAGTGGTAATACAATTTCAAATAAACAAGGTAAAACAGGAGAAATAAAACTTGGAATGGCTTGTGAAGTAAAGATAATATCAAGAAAAGAAAAAATGCTATACTATATTTTAAATCAATTAGGATTGAAAACTAATAGTCTATAAAAATAGATTAAAGATTTAATATAGTAGAAATTTAACAAACAATTATAATGTAAAAAGAGCCTATTTAGGCTCTTTTTACATTTAATTTTAATTTAGCAATATCCTTCTAATTGCTAGCTGTTATAACTTCTACATTACAAATATCTTCTTTTATAGATTCTACAGTTCCGCTTATGGTAGCTACATCAATAATTATTTTATAATGTTCAGCTTTGCTAACCTTTGATGAATGTTCTAAAGCTTTAAGAATTTGTGTATTTTCAGATACTTGTATTTCTATTTTATCAATTTTAGCATCCATTTTTTAATAAGTCTAAGATTTCTTTATCCATGTTTGCATCACCTTAGTTTTAAATATTTAGCATATTTAATTTATTATATAATAATATCATAAATACTTCTAATAGAGTATTAAATTCAAACAAAACTTTATTTATCCAATTAATTTTGGGAAGAAAAAATGTCATAGCTATAAAGATAAAATCATAAGTAAGAAACTAGAGCAGATAAGCAACCACCAACTAAGGATATTCCTCCAAACCCAGTAAACATGCTAAGAGTTAATATTAAAATATTAGCACTATAATATAGTGTAGCAAT
Organism: Clostridium sp.; assembly: GCF_051656525.1. Taxonomy (GTDB): domain Bacteria; phylum Bacillota; class Clostridia; order Clostridiales; family Clostridiaceae; genus Clostridium. Next base: position 1,235 of record NZ_JBOGCC010000275.1, read on the forward strand.
AATCTTGTTAAGTTTTTCATTAGAACGATATTCAGGAATATATTTAAAAATTTTTAGGAAACCTTTTTTCTATTCTACATAGAATAAATTAAAAATGAAAAAAGGAGTTTTTTTATGTTATGTCCTATATGTGGAAATGAAACAGTTGTTTTTGTGAATAATGATTTAGATAGATGTACTATGTGTCAAGGTTTGTTTAGAAGAAACCCTCTAGAGATTGATACTGGAAAATTAATAAATGAAGTTTATGATTCAGGATGGGTATCAATGAGACAGGGTGTCTTTGATGGAACTATGATAGATCATGCAATGTTTTATGAGATGATATTAAGGTTTTTAAAGACAGGAAGAGGCGAGCTTTTAGAAGTTGGTTCAGGGACAGGAGAGTTTTTATCATTAGCTAAAAGAAGTGGATGGAATGTAGTTGGTCTTGAGCCATCTAAAGTGTCTTGTGATTTTATAAAAAATGAGTTAAATTTAGATGTAATTAATAGTGTCTGGAATAAAGATTTATTTAGTGATAAAAGTTTTGATGTAATATTTTTTGCTCATGTATTAGAGCACATAAATAATCCAGTTAAGTTTTTGAAAGAGGTAAAAGAGAAGTTAAAAGATGATGGAATTATTTTGTTTAGTGTCCCAAATGCAAAATCTGTAGATTATCAAAATGCAAATATAAATAGTAATTTATATACAGAGAGAGATCATATATTTTTTTACAACCAAACTTCTTTAATAAATTTAGCTTGTGCTAGTGGATTGAAAATGAAATATATAACATCAAGACAGACAGCAGGGGAGTTTAGTAGAAAAGTAGCAGTGAATAATAAGGAAAGCATGTGGAGTTTAATAGATTTAGAAAATAATATGAATGGATATGAGATAATTGGGGTATTTTATTAAGTAAGGAAAAAAATATCTAGACTTAAGAATATATCTACAATTAAAGTAATATATTGTTAACATAAGAAAATTTTATGTTGACATAGGAACGAGTGTTCGATAAAATAGAATCAAACGTTTGTTCGGTTTAAAGGAGTGTATTTTTAATGAAATCAAGTTCAGAAGTATTTGTTAAATTAAATTGTAAAAGTATAAGTGAGTCAAGAAGCCTTATAATAGACAGGGAGTGTCCATATAACAAAAGAGAGAATAAATACCTTATGTGTGCAGGAAAATACGATAAGAATGGATGGACGATAGTTTTTAAAGCAAAAGATTTTAAAGAAGCAGAAGAAATAGTAAATAGTAATCCTTTTGTAAATAATAAAGGATATTCAGTAAATATAATGTAAAAGAAGAGCTACAAAAAAATTTGTAGCTCTTTTAGATATTAAATATCAAGTAAGTTCTTTTTATATTTAGAATAAAGTGTTCTTAATAACGCCATTCTTTCTTCTAATTCAAGATAAAGATCAGATGCAAGTGCTAAATTGTTATGAGCAAATGCTTCTTTTAATCTAGTGAATAAAGATTTTTGAGTTGAACTATCTTTCATTATATAGATTCTTAATTTTGATATTTCAGTCCAGTTAAGAATATCTATATCTGATGCAAATGAAGGGTCATGTAGTCTTTTAGAGTCTCTTACTTGCTTTAAGAATTTATTTATAACTCTATGTTCTATTTCAGTTGACCATCTTGAGATAGTACCCATTCTAAAACTGTTTATGATTTGATCTGTAAATACGGGATTTCTTCTTAAAACATCAAGTTTCTCTTTAAAGTCATCAAGTTGTTTTAAGTTTTCATAAATAGTTGCAGGAGCCTTTCCAAATAAAGTTTCTCTTTCTTCTTCAGTGTAGTGTTCAAAAACATCAAGTTCGGATCTATAAGCTCTTTCTTTAGAAAGATATGAGGCATTTTCACCTGGCTTTTTAGAAAGTTCAGCTAAAAGTTCATCTTGAGATTTTTTATTTCCTAATGCATAGATAAGACCATCTAACATTGAAAGGTATGAAACGGCCATAGTTAAATATGTGTTACTATGTGGATTTGGAGATCTAAGCTCAAATCTAGTTGCAAGTGGGCTTACAACATCTCTAATTAATCCAACTAAGATAGTTCTATTTCTTGATGGATTAGTTGGTGATTCTCCAAGTGATGTAACTGTACAAATAGGTGCTTCAAATCCTGGTTTTAATCTTTTTAGTGCATTATTTGTTGATGAAATAAATGGATTCATTATTTCATAGTTATTAAGAAGTCCCATTAATGAACCATATCCAATTTCACTTAAGAAGTGATCTTTTGGTGCATGGAAAAGGTTAACTATTTTTCCATTCTTCAATTTAGCACTTACACCTAAATGAACATGCATACCAGAACCTGCAACATTATCAATTGGTTTTGCCATAAATGTTACATCAAGACCGTATCTTCTATATGTTTCTTGAATAAGTGCTCTAATAAATAATTCATTATCAGCTGCTTGAAGTGCAGATGAGAATTTCCAATCTATTTCTAATTGTTCCATTATATGATCATAGTTCCCATCAGAGCTAAGTTTTGCTTTAACTCCACCAACTTCTTTATGTCCCATTTCAGGTTCAAAACCATATTTGTCCATAAGGATAAGAGTTTGCTCTAAAGCCGTTCTAACATCACCTTTTGTTTTAGTCCAATAATGCTCATGTAAAACTTGCGAAGCTGATAATGCTTCAATATTAGCTGTATCATTAGGTGTTTGTACCCAAAACTCAAGTTCAGTAGCAGATGTTATTAAAATGTTTTCTATATCATCTAATTTAATACCAATGCTATCTAATGCATGTGGGTTTTCTTTTAATAAATTCATTAGGGATTTTGTATAGGTATCTATTGAAGACTTCAATATATAACGGGAATCGACAGGCTTGTTATTGTGGTGTAGGAAACAAGGGATTTTTAAGGTACCGATAGGTAGGTTAGTTTCTTCATCTATATTATCAAAATTGTAGTCAATGAACCAATTGCAGTCTAAATCAGCAATCATATCAACTTTAGCGTCGTGTAATGTTGCAATACCTGGTAAAACAACAGAAGAACCATCAGTTTGAACAGCGACTCCGTTTAAGAATGAATTAAGGTCATCTAAAAATAACTTAACAGGAATTTTTTCATCTGTATCATTTCCAGATAAGTCTACTCCAACTAATGAAACAAATTTGATTTGTTTATGCTGTTTTAAAATCTCCTTTAAATCATTTTCGTTATGCTTTTCTTTAGATATTGTAAAAATTAAATTTTCAATCATAATCTAATATTTTATATATATTGCTACAATAGTATTGTAATATTCAAAAATATGAACAATATATATAAAAAAAATTCACATCCTTTCGCTATATAATCGAACAAATAAGTATTTTATTGGATAAATATTCGTTACTCTTCTAAATCTTAGGAAAATTTTACTATATAAAATAAGTAGAGTCAATAAAAATTAAATTAAATTTTAGTAAAAGTATTAGGAGATTACTGGAAAATGATATATAATTTAAAAATTGTTAGTAGATTTATTGTATTTAAAGTTATAAAATAAATAATAGATTAAAAGAGAGTGGAGTGATTAAGCTTTGGATAAGAAGGAATTACCAATAGGATTTTTTGATTCAGGAGTTGGTGGATTAAGTGTTATGAAAGATGCATTAAAGCTTATGCCTAATGAAAATTATGTTTTTTTTGGAGATTCAATAAATGCACCTTATGGTGATAGACCAATGAAAGAAATAAGAGATTTAACTTTTGATGCAGTAGATTTTTTATTTTCTAAAAATGTTAAGGCTATAGTAGTGGCATGTAATACAGCTACTAGTGCAGCTGTTGCTGAATTAAGAAGAGTATATAAAGATGTTCCAATAGTGGGAATAGAGCCAGCTGTAAAACCAGCAGTAGAGCTTAAAAGAGAAGGTAAGATTGTTATAATGGCAACTGCATTTACTATAAAACAAAATAAATTTGCAAGATTAATTGAAAAATATAAAGAAGTAGATTTATACCCAATGCCATGCCCTGGACTTGTCCAATTTATAGAGTCAGGTGATTTAGATAGTGATGAGTTAAAAGAGTTTTTAAAAGAAAGATTTAAAGATTTAAAAAATGAAAAAATTGCAGCTGTTGTTTTAGGATGCACTCATTATCCTTTTATAAAGGAAGCTTTATCACAAGTTATAGGAAAGGACATACCTATCTTAGATGGAGGGATGGGGACTGTTAGAGAACTTAAAAGAAGACTTGGTGCAGCAAATCTTATAAATGAAAGTAAAGAAAAGGGAACAATTGATTTTTATAATTCATGTGGCAGAGAAGATGTTGAAACTCTTAGTAGGAAGCTTTTAGAAATATAAAAAAATAAAACTATTGCGAGATGTAATAGTTTTATTTTTTTTGAACAAAAGGAAGGAAATTTACATACAATAAAATATATCTAGAAAAAACTTTAAAAAAGTTTGTTAAATAGTTGACAAAGATAAGGAGAGTTGATATTATATAGACATAAAGTAAATTGTCAGAAAATTTAAACAAATAAAGAAAGTTAAAATGAGGTGTTCAAAATGATGGTAAATGTAAGAGAGTTATTAGGAGAAAAAATTGGGATTGAAGATGCTATATTTCTAAGAGAAACAATAAAAAGTAGTGATGAACAAGTAGTATTAGATTTTGAAGGATTTGATAGAATTCCTAGCACATTCTTAACAAGTCTATTTAATGATTTAATAAATGAGCAAGGAAGAGATGCTGTTTACAATAATATTACTGTTAAGAACTTAACAAATAATAATGATTATTCAAGAGTTGTAATGGGAACTACATTTTTAAATTAATTATTTAAAGATATATAGGTAAAATAGGGGATTTTCTATAAAATTAGTCGTAGTATAAATAAATAATTAATTGGAGTATTATAATGAGCGAAAATAGAATAAGATATAAAAGTTCTACTAAATCTAAAAATGATATAGTAGAACTTTTTTATTTTCTGGATAAAAAATCACATATGAGATATAATTTCAATATAATTAAAATATTATTGTTAAAGGTAAACTTTGAATTTAAAGTTTAACTTTAGAGAATAATATAAAAATATAAAGCTTGAAGGGAGATTTTTAATATGAGTAATCCAATAGTAACAATAAAAATGAAAGATGGAGGAGTTATAAAAGCAGAATTATATCCTGAAATAGCTCCAAATACAGTAAACAACTTTATTTCATTAATTGAAACTGAATTTTATAATGGGAAAATATTCCATAGAGTAATTCCTGGATTTATGATTCAAGGAGGATGTCCAGATGGAACAGGAATGGGTGGCCCTGGATATGGAATTAAAGGTGAATTTACATCAAATGGATTCCAAAATGATTTAAAACATAGCAAAGGTGTTTTATCAATGGCTAGAGCAATGAGCCCTAATTCAGCAGGAAGTCAATTCTTTATAATGACATCAGATGCACCACATTTAGATGGTCAATATGCTTCATTTGGTAAAGTAATTGAAGGAATGGAAGTTGCAGATGAAATAGTTAAAAAGCCAAGAGATAGGGGAGATAGACCATATGATGATCAAGTTATGGAAACTGTAACTGTTGATTTATGTGGATATGAGCCAAAAGAGCCAGAAACAATATAATAGGTGAAACTATGAAAAAAAATAAATGTCTATTAGCTTATGGGCTAAATGAAGAAGAAAAACTAGCATTAAGAGCCTTTGGTAAAGTTGTAGAAATAACACCAGAAATGGCTGAATTAAAAATTGGTCAAATTCCTAATCATAAGGGTTCTGAATTAAAAACTGATAAAGAATTACCAAGTGAAAAGGTTGTATTATTTCATGACTTTGGAGATGGTGAAGCTAGAGGGACTATAGTTAAAGTAAGAAGCATTGTTCCTGGAGTTATTCTTGCAATGGTTACACCAATGTCAAGAATGTGGAGTTTCCATTATCTTATTAATCATTTAATGCAAGAAAGAGAACTTCATAGAGCGATGCAAGAGGGGAGATAATTACCTTGAGTAGAGTTGGTGAAAAAATTAAAGAAGCAAGACTTAAACAAAATATGACTCAAAAAGCTTTAGCTAAAAAGCTTGGAGTTGCAGAAAAGTTTTTAAATGAAGTCGAGCTTGGAAGAAAAGTTGCACAAGAATCTTTTATAGATAGAGCAGCGAAAGTATTAAAAGCAGATTTTAATGATATAAGCATGGTTGTTACAGATAAAGACTTAATGGAAGAAAGAAAAAATGAAAAAAGCTTTGTACCTAAAAAGACTAAGATTGAGAAGAATGAAGTCTGGGAAAGTGCATTTTCATCAGTTCTTAAAAATGTACCAATATATGATTATACTTTAAAAAATGTATTAGGAAGCAAAGAATTACCTATTCATTCTAATAAAATAGAAGGACATCCACAAGATAAGGTTTTATATATTAAAATCCAAAATGATGAAATGAGTGGATGCAGAATACTTGAAGGAGATTTAGTATTTGCACATTTAGTAAGTAACTTAGATTCAAATGGTTTCTTTTTAGTAAATCATAAAGGAGAAAATAAGATTAGAGAAATCAAAAGATTAGATAATTCTAAAATTCTTCTTATGAGTAATAGAGGTTCTGTAATGACTGAAACTGTAGAAGTTAAAAATCTTCAAGTTATAGCAAAACTAGATAGAATAGAAATAAATTTATAATAAAAAGGACTTTTTCAGTTTTGAAAAAGTCCTTTTTATTTATCTATAAGTAACTAAATTATTAGAAAAAGTACTATTTTTATCTTCTGATATAAATGAATCATTAAAGAAGTTACTTTTTTCTCCTAAACTACTGTCAAAAGTTTTTAATCCATCACGTTCTATTAATGTTTTTTCATTAGAGAACATGTTTGTTCCAAGCCCAAGTCTATTTCCTTCAATATTAATACCCATACTAGCTAAAATTGTAGGATAGAAATCAACAGGTGAGAATGCTCTATTTTTAAGTTTATCAACATTTTTATTAGTAGTTGCAGGATCAGCATTTAAAATTAAGTTGAATACTGATCTACGGTAATTTGGATCCCAATTTTTAAAGAAGTTTTTATCCATACTTAAGTGGTCACCTGTAACTACTATTGTTGTATTTTCATAAAATGGTTGTTTTTGAATCCATTTTATAAATTTTACAGCTTCTTTAGTTGAATAAGAAATAACATTTGCATATTGGCTCTTATGTTTCTTTTCAGCATTCTTAGAAAGATAACCATCTGGGAAATGAGTATCTGCTGTTTCCATAGTAAAGTTAAATGGCTTTCCTTCTTTTGAAAGTCTAGTTAACTCTTGCTTTGCAAAGTCATATAGCTTATCATCCTCAAATCCCCACCAAACATCATAATTTGGAGGAACTAAACCTTCTTTTAAAACATATTTATGATCAAATATTTTAAAATCTCCATGTGTTCCAAAGTAAGTTGTAAGTCCACCAAAATCAGCATCAGCACCAAACATAATAGTTTGATTATATCCTTCAGTAGCTAAAATATCACCTATTGTAACTGCACCAGGAAGGAAGCTTCCTGATTTTCCATAAGAGTTTCCACCCATAGGAATTTTTAATGGAATACCAGCACCCATGTTAATCATTGATGCAACAGACCAACTTGAACCATATGTTTGATATGGACCACCAAAGTTATCATTATGTGAGAAACTTACACCTTCTTTTGAAAGGGTAGCTAGTTCAGGCATTAGATTAACATCCATATAGCCTCCAAGTTTTTTTGAAAAATATGATGATTCAATGGATTCTAAATAAATATGAATTAAGTTTCTTTTTTTCTTTGGAAACTCCATTTTTACATTACGTGGATCAACGTAATTATCTTTTATATAAGCTGAATCTGAGAAGTAAGATTTTACAACCTCAGGAAGCCTTAATTTCTTTGAACCGTAATAAACTCCAGAAATTAAAAAAATAAAACTAAACATGAAGGTAATTATTCTAAAATATTTAATATAAATTAATCTTAATTTATGATTTTTAAAATCTAAAGATATATTGTATTTAAAACTAATAATTATGATAAACAATAAAATACATGCAATACTTGAAAATACAGGAGTATTTAAAATTTCAATATACATATCAGTACTTGTCCCTTTAAGTGGTGAATGTAAATTGAATAGAAATTGCTCTGGAGTAATATTTCCAAAATAATCAATAAACCAATCAGCAAAGAATATAAAGAAAGCTCCAATGGCAATAAAAACAATTGAGATAATTTGTAGAGTTATGATTTTCCAAGATTTTTTTTCAGTTATAGGCTCAAAATGAAGTTTTCTAAGTATTAATCCTTTAAAAGTTAAATAAATAAATCCTAATAATAAAGTAAAAAGGATATATTTTAAGGTTAAAGATTTGTTATAAAATGAAGCTTTAAGTATATTAGGTTTTCCTAAAAGAAATTTTAAGATACTTAAGGAAACTACATTTAAAAACACTAGTTTTGTTAATAATTCCTTTAATAAAATTTTGTTAGTTTTAACTTTTTCAAATAAAAAGTAACTAAGAAATCCTATTGATAGTCCAGGAATTAAGTAGCTTATTATTTGCATTAAATTTCCCCCTTTTTAAAAATTAAAATAATTGTAAAAATTATTAATTTTAAAAATATTTTTTATGAATAAATATATAATAACATAATTAAATATTAAAAAAATGTATTTTTGTAACATTTAATAGAAAAAAAGTAAAAAAAGAATTTCAATTTATTTGACATATCAAATAAATTGAAATATAGTAGTATTTAGATAAAGGATAAGGAGTATAAATAGTTGGAAGATAAAAATAATATTAGACATATCGGAAAGTATATTTCTAGGTTATATAGAAGAAGTTTAGTTCATTTAAATAATAATCTTAAAGAGTATGATATAACATCATCAGAATATATGTACATAATAAATATTCCGGATAACGAGAGTGTAAATTTAACTTATTTATCACATAAGTTATCAGTAGATCCAGCTTTAACAACTAAAGTTATAAATAAGTTGGTAAAAAAAGGGTTTATAGAAAAAGTAAAAAGTGAGACTGATAAAAGATCTTGTGAAGTTTTTTTAACTGAAAAAGGAAGTGAAGTAAAGCCAGAAATATTTAATGTATTGACTGACTGGGTTTTAATTATGACTGACGGTATGGGGATGGATGAACGAATGGAATTAATGAGTAAATTAGAATATATGGTAGGTAAAACAGAAAAATAAATAAAGGAGAAGAATAATGGAAGCAAAAGAAGATATTATATATAAAAGACGATGGATTATTTTATTTAGTATAGTTATAGTTACTTTTATGGCATGTGTAGATGGAAGTATAGTAAATGTTGCATTGCCTGTAATTTCACATGATTTAAAAGTGCCTATGGAGAGTGTTCAATGGACAATTACTGTATACTTAATTGTAATATCAGGTTTAATTTTAACATTTGGTAGACTTGGAGATATAATTGGAAAAACAAGAGTATTTAGGATTGGAATAATTATATTTACTATAGGTTCATTAATTTGTGGATTATCAAATAATATTACAATATTAATAATATGTAGAGGTGTTCAAGGACTTGGAGCTGCATGTACTATGGCAAATAGTCAGGGAATCATAACAGCGGTATTTAAGCCAGAAGAAAGAGGAAAAGCTTTAGGGATTTCTGGGTTAGTAGTTGCTCTTGGTGGAATGATGGGACCAGCCTTAGGAGGGATAATATCCCAATTAAAATGGGAAGATATATTCTTTATAAATGTTCCGATTGGAATAATTGCAACTATACTTGCATTTAAAGTATTACCAGTAAATAAAATATCAACAAAAAATAGACCTAAATTGGACATAATAGGAACAGTATTATTTCTAGTTACAATAACTTCATTAGTTATTGCAATAACAGAAGGTAGTGTTTATGGATATTCTAATAAATATATTTTATTAGCATTTGTAGTTGCAGTAGTTGGATTTATTATGTTTATTATTACACAATTTAAATTTAAATCACCAGTACTAGATATAAAAATATTTGGAAATCACAGATTTTCAAAAGGAATTATGTCATCATTTTTAATATTTACTGCAACTAGTAGCTATACTATATTAATACCTTTTTATTATGAATCAGTAAGAAGAATTTCTCCAGGATGGAGTGGGCTATTGATGATGGTTTATCCGATAGCATTGTCAATTTCAGCACCACTTGCAGGATCTCTTTCAGATAAGATGAGAAGAGAGTTTCTACCTTTTATTGGACTAATAATATGTGGTATTGGATTTTTCCTATTAAGCACAATAAAACCAAATACAAACTTAGGAATAATCATAGTATATCTATTAATAACAGGAGCAGGAAATGGATTCTTCCAAGCACCTATGAATGCAATCGTAATGTCTGCTGTAGATAAAAAGCAGTTAGGTATTGCAGGAAGTATGAATGGACTTGTTAGAAATTTAGGAATGATTTGTGGTATAACATTTGCAACATCACTTCTTTATGATTTAATGAGTAGTAAATTAGGATATGTAGTAAAAGGGTTTATTCCAGGAAAAGGTGGAATATTTACAACATCTATGGATACAGTTCTTTTAATTGCATCAATAATTTGTTTTGTGGGAGCAATAATAGTTTTAAGTATAATACTTAAAATTAATAAAGAAAGAAAACTAGCAGGAATTAAATAAGATTATTAAAGACGTAGTGAGAGAGCTACGTCTTTTTAATTAAATGTGAATAAGATATTTAGAAAGTGTTGACTTTTGATTAACTTGAAAGTAAGATTAGGGTGATTAACTTGTAAATGGTGCTTTTTTTAAAGCTTAATAGGGAATAAGGTTAGATGCCTTAGCTACCCCAGTAACCGTATAGATAACGAAGTCTTTTTATGCCACTGCAGATTTTTTTGTGGGAAGGCTTGACTTAGGATGATTCTGAGCCGGGATACCTGCCTTTATGTGAGTATTGTTGTCTTCTGAGGGTTGGACAATGATAATATGTATAAAATGTACGTATTTAACGCATACCTTTAAGGAATGCGTATTTTTTTGCGTATTAATCAAGATACCCTGATTA
>NZ_JBOGCC010000276.1:0-15606 GCF_051656525.1 Clostridium sp.
CTTCTGAAGGTACAATTTTAGAGCTTACTTGCAAATCTCCAATTAATACTAATGCTTTAGTAACAAATCTATTAATATCTACTACACCTGAAGTTTATAGATATACTGGTTTCAACAATCGCAAACTAAAAGATGTTTCCAATCTTTCATCATATGAACTTTACCCACTTTCTAGTAAAATAATCTTAGATCAGAATTCTCCAACAGATTTATCTAAATCTATCTTTGAAATAATTTTCAATAAACCTATTGATATAGATGAAACTAAGGATGCTAATAATGTAATACAAATTTCTGGAACATTAGTAACTTCTACTGGTCCTAGTCCTACATCATATGGTGAATTTATTTCATTAGCTAGTTTACAATTTGGAAATATTCTAGAACTTCGTAGTGACTTATCTACAGATAGTGTCCCTCTTCCTACCGACCCAGCTAAATTAACTTTTACTGCGAACTTAGTAGTTTCTAGTAATAAACTTACAATCTCTTTTAGTTCAGTATCGAATATCTTAGAATACTTCAACTCTAAGTTTATATTCTTTGAATTACTACCTGTTGGCTATAAGCTATTTGCTTCAAATGATGGTTCTTCACTAAATGAATCTGTTACTATAAAACTACCATTTAATTTTCCATCATAAAATAATATAATTAGATATTAATAATTCTTTTTAATATCAGCTATAAGAATAGGTTGTCTTTAAATGAACTCGTACAATTTCATTATAAGACACCCTTTTTTATTTCATTTTTAGTTATTTTACAACAATTTAAATATAGTTTTGCTATTTATCCTGTCGAATAATGTAACTTTCTTTTTCTTTTTTCATAATATATATTAAACAATATTTTTGAGGTATAGAATGAGTATTTATTTTTTAATTTTTTCACTTGTTATTGACTCTTTTGCATCAAGTATTGCTTATGGAAGTGAAAATATTACTATTAAGACTTCACGTATAGTTTTAATTAACTTTTTTTCTACTTTGATTTTAGGAATATCAATTTTCTTTGGTTCTTTCCTTGAAGATTTTTTGCCAAATGGGCTTCCTTCGAAAATTAGTTTTTGTATCTTTTTTTCATTAGGAATTTATAAGCTTTTTGAAATACTAATAAAAAAATATTTCAAAAAATATTCTCTTCACAAACAGCCTCTAAAATTTAAACTTTTTGATATAAATTTTGCTCTTAATGTTTACTTAGATGAAAAATGTGCAGATTTCGATAATTCTAAATATCTTTCCTTAAAAGAGAGCTTTTACTTAGCCTTAGCTCTTTCATTAGATAGCTTAGCTATTGGATTTGGGATTGGGCTTTATGATATAAACTTTTTTTCCTTATTATTCTTTTCTTTTATCTTTGGAGTAATTTCTTTTAAATTTGGAGGATTCCTTGGACGAAAGCTTAAAACTAAAAAAAATATTAACCTTTCTTGGCTTTCAGGACTTATATTAATCCTAATAGCCTTTACTAAACTTTAGATACTATTCTAAAAAATAAGCACAGTAGAAAATTCTCTACTGTGCTTACTTATTATATTACTAATTCTTCTATTTGAATTGTAAATTTGCTACATTCTTTACATATTATAATGCTTACAATATAACTATTATCTACTTCTCCTAAGATCTCTAACTTATTAAATGTTTTACCTTCATAATTCTTATCAATGTTACTAATAACATATTTATTATTCTTTGTATATATATAAAAAAATCCTTCTATATATTCACTTACACTTTTCTTTTCTTTAAAATTACTTTCACACGCTTCACATGGACTGCTATAATAAGCTTTATCAAACTCTAAATTTCCTTCATTTAAAAGTCTTATAGCTTCTTCTAAAGAAAACCCTTCTACTTCATTTTCTTCATCATTAATCAGTTCTAAAAAATTTTCTTCATTTAGTGTATATTCTTTTTCATCAAATTTAAATTTGTATTCCATATAAACCCTCTTTTCTTTTTTCTTATATTATATCATAATTAAGCTCTCTATTTTTCAAACTATTTGAGTAAATATTAAAAATATCATAATAAACTTCATTTTTAAGTTTTTTATTACCTTCTGTTATTTTTTCCATGGCTATATTAGATATTATATCTACCTCTATTTTCTCTAATTTAAAATTTTCATAATTACTTAATTTATTAATAGTTTTACCTAAATCTCTAAATGTAGAAAATCCTAGTACATTTATTATATTATTTAATTTTCTTTCTTTTCTAAACTTCTTTAAATATTCTGTATACAAAAGACCTTTAGCAAATCCTATTCCAATCTCTTCATGTTCTGATAATGTTTCACCTAAAATATTAAACATACTTCTTCCATATCTATCTAAAAGTATTCCACCTAAAATAGATGCCATTGCTAAATTTTCTCTATCCCTTACACTTATATTAGAATCTAATAAATTATCAATTGACTCTCCAAACCTTCTAAGACCTTCAATTGCTATTTTTTCATTTTCCTTATTTATATCTATATTTAAATAACCTTCAATTAGATTACTTAATGCATTTATACTAGAATTCTTTACATCATTTATATTTATTTTATTTGTATAGTACGGATCTATTATTGCCATATCTACAGTCTTTTCTATAATTTTAAATCCATTTTTGCTATAAATATAACCATATTTAGATGTTTCACCACCTGAACCTGAAATTGTAGGAACAGTACATACACTTAATCTTTTATTAGCACCTACATATTTTGCAATATCTAAAGTGCTTCCTCCTCCAATTCCAACTATATAATCACATTTTTCTTCCTCTAACATTTTTCTAGAAGCTTTACAATCTTTAATATTTCCTATATTACCTTCTTTTATATAAATAGAAAATTCTTTTTTATTTTTTTTCAAAAATTCAATTATGTCTTTATACCCTTGACTATTTTTAGAAGACTTTTTCCCAGTAATTATTAAAGGCTTTTCTCCAAGCCTTAACATTTCCTTCCCGTATTTTTCAACTATTCCTCTTCCATATACAATATTCGTATCTGTTTTTAAATTCAATTTCATCCATTTTCCCCTTTCAACAATTGATGCCCCTTTATAAAGATTACTTATTCTATACTATTTATACAAAAGCCTTATTATGATAAAATAATATAATCTTTGTAATATAAATATACTTAAGAGGAAAATATGAACACTTTTACAAATTTTGAATATTATATGCTCACTATAGGTTCTCTAGACAAAATCCTATTTTTATTTCTATAAATTTTAAAATTACTTTTACTAATAATTTACAATAACACTCTAAAATTCATCAAAAAACTTTTTACTTCTTAACTCTTTTTTTGCTTCTCAACTCTAAGCTTTTTCCCTTTTATTGTCTTTGTAGCTAGTTCTTTAATAACCATATTTCCTTTGTTATTAAATATTTCTACTGTTGAACCATTATCTTTTATATCTATAACTCCAATATCATCTTTTTCTACTCCATTTATGCTACATATAGTTCCTACAATATCAAGTATTCTTATCTTTTTCTTTTTACCACCATTTAAATAAATCTTTGTTACACCTTTTATATCTTTCTTTTTATCTTTTCTTCTTTCAGGTGTTTTTCTTAAAAATTCTGTCGCCTCTTCTTTATTCTCTATTTCTTTTTCTTTGTATTCTTCTATATTAAAGCCTATATATTCTTCTATTCTATCTAAGTACTTCTTTTCAAAAGATGTCATTATTGTAATAGACTCTCCCTTCTGTCCTCCTCTACCACACCTTCCTATTCTATGTACATAGCTTTCTTTTTCTACTGGAATATCTATATTTATAACATGTGTTACTTCTTCAATATCTAACCCTCTTGCTGCTATATCTGTAGCTATAAGAATTTTAAATCTTCCCTCTCTAAACTCTTCCATTCTTTTATTTCTTTCTTTTTGAAGCATATCTCCATGAAGTCTATCTATAGAGTATCCTTTTCTCTTAAAATAATTAAAAGCAGTTTCTACATTATCTTTTGTTCTACAGAAAACTATAGCACGCTTTGGCATCTCACTTAATAATATTTCATCTACTTTTTGTAGTTTTTCACTTCCCTCTACTACTAAAAGTCCATGTGTTATATTCTCTGTTACTACACCTTTTTTATTACAGTTAATTGTAATTGGTCTATCCATATGCTTTTTAGTTAAGCTTTCTATTTTTTCTGGAACTGTTGCTGAAAATAACATTGTAACTCTATTTTTGTTTATTTTACTACATAAATTTTCAACTTCATTTATAAATCCCATATTAAACATTTCATCTGCTTCGTCAATAATTAAAGTTTTTATAGCCTTTCCATCTAAAGTCTTCTTATCTAAGTGGTCTAAAGTTCTTCCTGGAGTTCCTACTACTATATTAAACTTTCCTTTTAAAGCTTTCTCCTGTTCTTTAAAAGATTCCTTACCTATTATAGTAACAACTTTTAATCTTTTATATCTTCCTAAGTTTTTTAAATCCTCACTTATTTGTACTGCAAGTTCACGTGTTGGAGCTAAAACTAAAGCCTTATCTTCACTTTCAAAATTTAATCTTTCACATAAAGGAATTCCAAAAGCTGCTGTTTTTCCACTTCCTGTTTCAGCCTTAACAATTAAATCCGTGCCTAATAAAGCTTCCCCTATAACCTTTTCTTGAACTTCAGTCATTTTTTTATATCCTAAATCATCAATAGATTTTAATACTTCTAAACTTAAATTATAATCCTTAAATAAACTCATCTCTTTTTGTCCTCCTAAGTTTTAAACTACATATAAGTATAGCCTATCTTCAAAACTAAAGATAGGCTATGCTTTTAAAAAACGCCATTATAATATGCTCTTATTATTAAAGACACCTTTATCAATTAACTATAAAGATGTCTTCTTCATTTTAGTTTGATATTACTTTAAAAGTATATCCCTTATTTTTGAAATATTCTATTATTTGTGGTAATGCTTGTACAGTTGTTCCTTTTCCGCTTGCATCATGCATTAAAACTACTACATCTTCTGAATTTCCTGCCTCTTTTATAGTGTTTGATAATATTTTACTTGATGAAACATTTACTCCACTTGCATCTGATGAGTCTACATTCCAATCTAGTGACACAATTCCTGCATTATTTAATGCATTATTTAATGCCCCTAAATTTCCATCTTTATAATACTGTCTTGACATATATCCACCTGGCATTCTCATAACTCTTGTACTAAAATCATTTCCAAGTACACTCTTAAATAAATTATTTGTTTTATTTAATTCATTCATAAAGTTAGTTACATTAACTCTATTACCTGGATATAAAGTTTTAAAATTATGTGAGTATGTATGATTTGCTATAGCGTTTCCACTATTATATACATCTTTAAGATATTGTTTATTTGTGCTTGAGCTTTCTACATTTGATCCTAGTACAAAAAATGTTCCATGAACACCATATTTTTTAAGAATTTCCAATACTTTTGGTGTATTACTGCTTGGACCATCATCAAATGTTAAGAATACTTCTTTCTTTCCATTTTTCTTTCCATTAAGCATTGCATTCACTTCTTTTGCTGGAACTGCATATCCTTTAGCACTACTGATTATATTAGACCCTGATACAGGTTGTACATTTTCTACTACTTCTGTATTTTTTTCATTTTCTTTCTTTTTTGCCTCTTCTAACTTTTGTTTTTCTTCCTCTTTTTTCTTTTCTTCTGCCTTTTTAATTTCTTCTCTTTTCTTTTCTTCTTCTAATTTTTTACGCTCTTCTTCTATTCTTTTATTTTCTGCTTCTTCTAATTTTACTTTTTCTTCTGCTTCTCTCTTTGCATCATCTACATCTTTCTTATCATTTTCTACATCTTTTTGTACATCCTTTGTAACTGGTACTGCATATAGTTCTTCTGCTTTTGCCTTATTATTAAAAACATATGTTGAACCAATTACACCTAACCCTATTATTACTGCCGCCCCAATGGATATTTTTTTCTTTAGCTTCATTATCATCATCTCCCCGTATTCAACTTTTTCTATATATTAATTATATTCTTTTTTTATACAAAATTAGTTAAAAATAAGATACAATTTTAATATTTTTTCTCTATTTTTGTAATATTATTCATACTTTTTTGTAACTTTTTAGCCTTGTTTTATCTCTATTTATTTAAGTAAAATTTTCCTCTTCTATTTTCTTATTCTATTTATATTTAAATTCTATTTTTTCCCAATTTATTGTTGACATCTATAGACTAATACCATATATTGGTATTAGATGATTATCTAACAAGGAGATGTTTTTTATATGGTAACTGTAACTTTTGTGAAAAAACCTGTAGTAGAATTTGCCCGTTGGGCTCTTTTTAGATATTTTGAAAAGTTTGTTGATATTAATTCATTACTTAATTTTTCAAAAGATCCTCAATTAATAGAATATGTAGATATTCTAGATAATTCCCTTACTTCTTTCTTAAAAAAAGAAATAGAATTTTTTAATAGTACTAATAGCTTAGAAGTAATTTTTTGGGGATTTATTCATGACTATGATATATATACCATTGATGATTTATTTAAAGTGTTCGATGAGAGTAGTATAGAAATTCTTTTTCAATATATAGGAGGTTCTTTTTTAAGCCAAAAATTAATTGATGATAATTCTGATTTTGATGCTGTTAAACATGATTTAAATTTAATGAAGGACTATATTAAAAATTTATCTGAATTATCCTTAGAAGACAAAGAACTTATTATTGATCTTTACTCTTCTCCTGAGGAAACAAAAATGAGACTTCGATATATCTTAAGTAAGCTTTCTGATATTTATAAAGCTTTTGAACCTTCTATTTTATCTATTTTAGAAAAAGAGGAACAAATTTATATAGATTTATATAGCTCTGATAAAGAAAAATTTTTCTACTCTAATTTTTTAGATAGATTTGGTATAGATTTTTCTTCTGATTTAAATATTACATTTTGTATTTCTTACTTTAGTTTAGTTGGTGCTATGATAGATGATTTATCTAGTCCCACACCTTGTGCTTATGTAGGATATAAAAACATTGAAGCATTTGAATATACAACTATTGAAAATAATCTTGAAAAATTTCTAAAGCTTTTAGGAGATAAAACTAGACAAAAAATACTCTTCCTATTATCAGAAAGACCCTACTATACTCATGAACTTGCTAAGAAGTTAAACCTTACAGCTTCTACTATAAACCATCATCTGCAAATCTTTCTTGCTATTGATATTGCTTACTTTAAAGAAGAAAATAATAAATGCTATTATTATTTAGATAAAAAAAATATAAAACTTTTCCTAAATCTTTTAAACAATAAACTTAGTCTAGATTAAATACAATAATAAAAGGAGATTAATAAAGAATTTATGAATAAATATATTTTCAAATTTAAAGGGTTACTTTGTGCTACTGTCTTTATTCGTTCTATTGGTGCTTTAATGCAAGTTTTCATTGCACTTCTTATAAGAAATATTGTAGATACTGCTGTATCAAGAAATCTTTCAGCATTTTATAAAATATCTATTTTTTCTTTAGTATATTTTTTAATTATGGGTATTAATGATTATTTGACAGGGGCTAGTCAGGCTCTTTATCTAAAGAAAACTTTAAACTTTTTAAGAGAAGATGTTTTTAAGGGAGTTATTAATAAAAATTATAGTGATTTCTCTTCTTCTGATACAGCTTCTTATATTTCTAATCTTACTAATGATATAAATTTAGTTGAAAACAATTATATTATTCCCTACTTAATGATGATTGGTGATATTGTTATTTTCATTGGAACTGTTCTTGTTCTTCTATATATAAATCCATGGGTAACTTTGGTACTTTTTTTAACTGGTGCTTTAATGTTTATTGTTCCTATGTTATTTAGTAAACCTCTTAGTCACAGACAAAACTCGCTTTCAGAAAATCTTAATCTTTTTACACAAAATATAAAAGATACTTTCTCTGGTTATGAAGTAATTAAATCTTATAATATAACAGAAGAAAGTTCTTATGAATTTGAGAAAAATAATCTTAATCTTTCTAAATCTAAGTTTAAATCACTTCATTTAACTGCAATTTCTAATGCAACTTCTTTAATTCTTGCAATTGGATGTCAAGTTTCTGGAACTATTGTAGGAGGATTTTTCTTAATAAATGGAACTTTATCAGTAGGTTCATTAATTGCTATATTAAATTTAGGAAATGGTGTTTCTGGTCCTATTATGTGGATTATTCAAAAAGCTACTATGATAAAAGGAATGTCTGAAGTTAATTTAAAGCTTTTAAATTCAATTAAAGAAGGAGATATCTTAGATAATCGCGAACCTTTAAAAATTTTTAATAAAGAAATCTCTATTGATAATTTAAACTTTTCTTATAGTAAAGATACTCCTATCTTAAATGGTTTAAATTTTAAATTTGAGAAAAATAAGAAGTATGCCTTAGTTGGAGAAAGTGGTTGCGGAAAAACTACCTTAATTAAAATTTTACTTGGTTATTATGAAAATTATAATGGTAGTGTAAAGATTGATGATTTTGAAGTAAAGAATATAAACCCAAATAGCATTGGGCAATTTATGTCTATAATTCATCAAAATGTTTATATGTTTAATAAAGATATAAAAGAAAATATCACTCTTTCTAAAGATTTTACTAATGAAGAATTAAATAATGCTTTAATTCTTAGCGGTGTTAATAAATTTTTACCTAACTTAACTAATGGTATTCATACATCTGTTGGTGAAAATGGCTCTAACTTATCTGGTGGACAAAAGCAAAGAGTAGCTATTGCTAGAGCTTTAATAAGAAAAACTCCTCTTCTAATTTTAGATGAAGGAACCTCTGCTTTAGATTTAAAAACTGCAAGTGATATTGAAGAAACTTTACTTTCAGAGGAAAATCTTACTATTATAACTATAACTCATAAACTTGATGAATCTATTTTAAGTAGATATGATAAAATTATATTTATGAAAAAAGGTGTTATTTCAGAAGTAGATACATTTCAGAATTTAAAGAATCTAAATGGTGATTTTACTAAATTACTAAATACTAATTCTTTCTCTAATTAAATTAAAGCCTCCCTTTTATGATTTACTCTTTAAAAGGAAGGCTTATATTATTAGACTAAATTTTCAGTTGATCTTTCTAATATTCCACTTAAAAATGCTAAGACTACTCCATAATTTGTTATTGGAGTTTTTGATTCTTTACATTTTTCCACTCTATTCATAACAGTTTTTCTGTTAATCATACAAGCACCACAGTGTATTACTAATGCATACTTATCTAGGTCTTCTTCAAAATCATATCCAACTTTAAATTCAAAATTCAATTTTCCACCAACATACTTTTCTAATCCATTTGGAATTTTTACTCTTCCTATATCTTCATGAGATACATTATGAGTACAACTTTCTGCAAAAAGTATATTATCTCCTGGCTTTAAATCTCTTAAGGCTTTAGATCCTTCAATAAAACTTTCTAAATCACCTTTTTGTCTTGCAAAAAGAATTGAAAAGCTTGTTAGTTTTATTTCTTCTGGCACTATACTGCTTACTTTCTTAAAGGCCTGTGAATCAGTTACTACTAAATCAATATCTTTTAAATCTTCTAATGCTTCTTTAAGTTCTGTATCACGAACTACATAACTTTTCACTCCATGATCTAGACAATCACGTATAAGTTGTACCTGCGGCAGTATTAATCTTCCTTTTGGTGCTTCTGAATCTATCGGAACTACTAAAACTACTTTTCCACCATAAGGAACTATATCAGAGATTAAACTTCTATCTTCCTCTTCAGCTTCTAGTATCTTAATTAATTCTTCTTTTAATGCCTCTATTCCAGCACCTGTAACTGTTGATGTAGGAATAACTTTTTTATATTTATTATTTAATCCATTTACTATAACACCATTTGCAACCTCGGCTTTATTGGCTGCAACTATAAATGGTATATTAAATTTTCTAGCCTCTATAACCCATTTTTCAAATGAATCATAATCAGGACTACTTGCATCTATAACAAATATAGCTACATCAGTTTTTCTTAAAACTTCCATTGTCTTTTCCATTCTAAGATTTCCAAGTTCACTCTTATCCTCAAGCCCTGCTGTATCAATAAGTAACACTGGACCTACCGGTAAAAGCTCCATAGCTTTTTGAACTGGATCAGTTGTAGTTCCTTCAACATTAGATACAAGAGATATTTCTTGTCCTAATATTACATTCATAAGAGAAGACTTTCCGCTATTAGTATTACCAAAAATAGATATATGTTTTCTATTTGCATTAGGTGTAGTATTCATAAAAATCACTCCTTTTTTAATTAAGAATTTAAAATTTAGAATTGAATAGAATTTGCAAGCAAACCTTTTTAATTTAATTATAGAAGATTTGCCTAAGCAAATCCTCCTTAATTATTAATTCTTAATTATTAATTTCCAATTCTAAAGATATAAATCTCTTTTTCCTTGTTGCATTTTCTCTATATTATCTTCTGTTATTTTTCTTGTTTTTTCATTTTCTATTTTACTTGCGATATCTTTTGCGAAGTTTATTGCTTTTTCTTTGAATCTATCATCGCCGTAATCTATTGCATATTCCACTAAAGTTGTTATTGCATTTGGTTCACAAACCTTTTGGATTTCTCCTGATTTTGCAAGCTCCATGAATCTATCTCCAACTCTTCCTTTTCTATAACATGCTGTACAGAAACTTGGAATATATCCATCATCTATAAGTTCTTCTATAGCTGTCATACTATCTGTTTCAACGTTAAACAATTTAAATTGTTCATCACTTTCTTCATTATTCGCACGCTTTTTATATCCACCTATTACTGTAGTTGATCCTACTGAAATTTGTGATATTCCATATGTCATTATTTCCTTTCTTAGTTCTGGTGTTTCTCTTTCTGTAATCATAAGACCAGTAAATGGAACTGCTATTCTAATTACAGCTACAACTCTCTTGAATGTTTCATCATCTAAAAGATATGGTAATTCTTCTAAATCAACACCAGTTGCTTCTCTTATTCTTGGAACTGATATTGTATGGAATCCTACTCCATATTCTTTTTCTAAATGTGCATTATGCATCATAAGTCCTAAAACTTCAAATCTTGGATCCGCTAAACCAAATAATACTCCAGCTCCAACATCTTCAATTCCAGCTTCCATAGCTCTATCAAATGCAGTTAAATGATATTCATAGTTACTTTTTAATGAATTTGGATGAGCTTTCTCATACATTGGCTTATTATAAGTTTCTTGGAATAATACATATGTTCCAATTCCTATATCATGAAGTTTTTTATAGTTTTCCACAGAAGTTGCTGCAATATTTACGTTTGTTCTTCTTATTTCACCATTTCCATCTTGTGTTGCATACATTGTTTTTATACATTCTAAAACATATTCAATTGGTGCATTAACTGGATCTTCTCCAAGTTCTAATACAAGTCTCTTATGGCCCATTCCCTCAAGTAATCTAACTTCTTCAGCCACTTCTTCTTGAGTTAATTTCTTTCTTTTAAACTTATTTGAACATTTATATCCACAATAAACACATTTATTGACACAATAATCACTTACATAAAGTGGTGCAAATACAACTATTCTCTTACCATAAATTTCTTCTTTTATTTCTCCAGCAATTTTAAAAATTTCTTTTTCTACATCTTTCTCTTTTGTAGCTAAAAGGATTGCTATATCTCTATAATCTAAAGCTTCTCTTTTTCTAGCTTTTTCTATAACCTTTAATGATTCTTCTCTAGTTGGATTTTTAGTTTCTTCTAAAATATTATTAATATAATCATGATCTATAAACATATTAATTCTCCTCTTCTTTCTTTTTAGACTTAAGCCACTTTACATTGTCTCCACGATTTACTTCTATTTCGTATCCAAATTTTCTCATCTTTTTTTCAATTTGAGCCTTATATTCTGCAGCTTCATCTCCTGTTGAGAGTTTACCATCATAAAGTGCATATTTACTTCTAACCTCTTGCGGTGAAAGATTTGGCATTATTACATTCCCACCTGCTTTTACTCCTTTTTCACGTCCATCAGGATCTATTGTTCCTAATGCTGTTGTTGCTGGAAGTAATACATCTGGAAGTAATAATCTAACTAAGGCAAGCATTGTAACTGTTTTTTCAACTGTTCCACCCTTTTCTTTTCCAAGAGGCGTGTCCTTTTGTGGGATAAATGGTCCTATTCCACACATATGTGGTCCAAATTCTTTTACAAATCTTAAATCTCTTACTAAATCTTCATTTGTTTGATTTGGAAGTCCCACCATAAATCCTGCTCCTGCTTGGAACCCTATTTCTTTTAAATTTCTCAAGCATTCCTGTCTTTCTTCAAATGAAGCTCCAGGATGAAGTGATTCATATAATTCTTTTGTAGCAGTCTCATGTCTTAAAAGATATCTATCAGCACCGGCTTCAAATAATTTTTTATAAGATTCATAACTTCTTTCACCAAGTGAAAGTGTTATTGCATTTTTAGGATATCGTCTCTTTATTTCTTTTATAATATCTACAAGTCTTTCATCTGTAAAATAAGCATCTTCTCCACCTTGCATTACAAAGGTTTTGTACCCAATTTCATCACCGATATCTACACACTCTAAAATTTGCTCTTTAGTTAATCTATATCTATCTGCATTTTTATTGCTTTTTCTTATTCCACAATAAGCACAATCTTTTTTACAAAAATTTGATACTTCAATAAGCCCTCTTACATAAACTTTATTATCATAATTTTCTTTTCTTATAATATCTGCTTTTTCTACTAAATATTTTTTTTCCTCATCTGTCATATTATTTAAAATGTATAACAATTCTTCATCTGTTGCATCATGTTCTTTAAACAACTTATCAATTATGTTTTTTATATTCATAGACGCTCCTTTCTTACACTTCCTTTTTTCCTATAGCCGTTTTAACTGTAACTCCTTGTATATTTCCAAGCTTTCCAGTTAAACTATTTATCATATCGATTTCACCTTTTAAAGTTACTGATATAACTGAAATCCCTTCTTCAAGTGGAATCCCCATTCTACCTTTTATCTGTCCTCTAAAAAGACTTATTGTTCTATTAACTTCTTCTTGCGATTCTATAGGGTTTTCTAATATTATACTTACAACTGCTACTTTCATATTCTCAATCCCCTTCAATTAAAATGGACTAGAATCCTTTTTAAAAGAAATCTAGTCCTTAATACACTACATAGTTTAATTTGCTATAAAATTTCTTTTAAATAGCTTTTTATACAGTTACATCTTAGACTCTTTCGAATTAGATTTCTCTTTTCTGTTAGATATAAATTTAAAATTCCCCAAAACTTTAAAGAATACTCTCTAAAATATGGATACATTTATAATTATATACCTAATTTCATTAAAATACTATCAATAAGAGCACTCTTTTTTTCCTTTAAGTAACTGCCATAATAATCTTTATTTTCTTTTTTATTTTCTATATTTATAAGTAAAAATTCATCAAATTCCCATTTATATCTATTCTCTATTTCCGTATTAATTTCTCTTAAAGTTTCAAAAGAGTTATCTTTTTTAAATTTTCTTATTTTACTTTCAAGTTCAGTATTATATTTCTTTACTTTTTCTACGATTCTTCTAACAATTTTTAATTTATTTTTTAAATAATATTTCTCAAATTCTGTTTTCTTTGAAAATAACTCTTCTATTGAGTACTCTTTTTCTGATACTTCAATAACAGCTTTTCCATTCTCAAAAACATTTCTTATTATATTTCTTACTACTTCTTCTTTATCGTCATCTTTAAATTCTACACCTACAATTTCTAAGGCTTTTCCTAAATGATTTAAAGATTCATCTATCTTCTTATCTTTTAATTCAATTATCATATAAAACTCCTTAACTTTAATCTTTATATAATCATTATAATTCCTCATAAAATTCTTGTCTACATCTTTATTCTCAAGGATTTTACATATTTCCTCATTATTCTTTATTATATTTTACAACACTTTCAAAAGACACTCCTAAAATCTTAAGGAGTGTCTTTCTACTTTATTTTCTATTTCTTTTTTCAAGTACTACTTTCATTCTTTCTAAAAGAACTATAAGTCCTCCACCTATTATAAAGAAAATAGGACTAAATGTACTAAATGTCATAGGTGCACTCGGTACTTCTAATGAAGTTGGTCCCATTATTACTGCATAAATTGAACCTATCATAAGTCCTAATATACAATAAGTTGTAGCGGATCTATAATTTGCTAGAAGATATTTTACCCCTCTTATAGTTACTGCAATTCCTGTTAAAATACCTACACCAAATATTGCTACTACAGGAATATACTCAAATTGCATTTTTAACACACCTTTAATTGCTCCAAGAATTGGTGCATAAAGACCAAATATTAAAAGTATTGTTGAACCTGATATTCCTGGAAGTACCATAGCTGATATTGCAACCATAGCTGACACAAAAACATAAATACAAAGACCTATATTTAAACTTGATACTGAAACATTCATTCCACCTTCACCAGATACTGGATTAAAATAAGTTATTCCAAATACGATTAATATACCAATTACTAAAAATATTAGATTTCTATAGTGTCCTACTAGACATTTTTTTTCTTCTTTAAAAATTATTGGAATTGCAACTACAATAAATCCAATAAATAATGAACTTATTTCATATATATGATTATTAAAAATTGAAGTTATAAATAGAACTGAAAGAATAAATCCTGTTATCCATCCTATTCCAAGCTTTATTAAAAATTTTATAGCTTCCTTTCTTTCTTCTCTATTTCCTGCAACTACATTGTTTAAGGAGTTTATGAATTTATCGTAAAACCCTAAGACAAATGCTATAGTTCCCCCTGAGACTCCCGGTACACTATCTGCAAGTGCCATACAAAAGCCTCTTATAAAATTAATTATATACATACACTATCTCCCTTTTTATCTCTTATATTTTAAAGTGTTACTTACTATTGTATATTTTTTTTCATCAAAAATCCACATTTTATTATTATTTTTAATATTTTAGAGTTTTTATTGTAAAAAAATAGAACTATTTAAAATATTTCTATTAAAACAGTTCATTTTTAACATCCTTAAATGAATACTTTAACTATAAGTATTAAAGCTCCTGATATTAAAGCACTTAATGGTATTGTCAATACCCATGCCCATAATATGTTTTTTGCAACTCCCCATTTTACTGATTTAATATTTTGAGAAGCTCCAACTCCCATAATAGTAGTTGTCATAACTTGAGTTGTACTTACAGGTGCATCAAAAAGAGTAGCACCTAAGATAGATACAGCTGCACCTATTTGTGATGCAAATCCTCCAACTGGATTAAGCTTAGTCATTTTATCACCCATAGTTTTTATTATCTTCTTTCCACCTATAGATGTTCCAATTGCCATAGCAAGAGCACAGGCTGCTATAACCCATACTGGCACTTTAAATGTACTTATAACTCCACCACTTAAAAGTGCCATTGTTATAATCCCCATTGATTTTTGAGCATCATTTGCTCCATGGTTTAATGCCATAAAAGCTGTCCCTAAAATTTCAAGTCTTAAAAATAATTTATTTGATTTT
>NZ_JBOGCC010000277.1:0-2241 GCF_051656525.1 Clostridium sp.
TGTTTCATCTATAGATCCAGTATCTATTAAAATTATTTCGTCTATAAACTCCTTAACTGAATTTAAACATCGCTCTAACGTCTTTTCTTCATCTCTAACTATCATACATAGGCTTAATTTAAGATTTCCAACTCCCATTAATTCCTCCTAACTAATAATTCTTACATCTGCATAATTACTATATTCTCTCTTTTTAATAAACCTATTTGCAAGCTTCGGATCTGGCACTACATATTCAAAATTTATATATGCTCTATTTGGAAGAATAGAGCAAGGTGGTTCTTTTAAAACTGTCCCATAAAAAGTTATTATCACACTTTCATTCGGATTTAATATATTTAAGAAAACACCTTGTGCTAACTCCTCTAAATTTTTATAAGTTTCTACGCCATTAACTAATAAACAGTCATTTACTAAATCTAATTCTTCTGGCCATGGATCAAAAAAAGTTACATCTCTAATAGGAACATTACTATTATTTTTAATAAATACTTTATACCCTATGTTATCACCTATATTAGCTGTAGATCTATCTGCTTCCTTTGGTATATAAACGCTAATATAAATAACTTCCACAATACATTCATTACTCACAACACTATATATATTGCCATAAACATCTAAATACATAGCCGTTGCATTACTAATTATTTTGTTTGGTGGATTCACTGTAGAGACTTCTACATCAAAAGTTATAATTGAATTAGTTCCTGAATTTATTGATGAAATTATTATTGAATTATCTTCTAGTAACAAACTTTCTCCTGGAGGCTGATTATCTATTAATACACTTTCTCTAATTAGTTTTTGATTTGGTTCTGGAATATCATATACCCTAACTGTATTAATTATAGAATCACTATTATTTTCTATGATTATAGTATACTTTATTATATTTGTTGTATCTAAATTTATATATTCTAAAGTTGACGTTTTTTCTATAAATATCCCTTCCATACGCTAACATTCTCCCTTCTTATTTTTAAAAAGCTATCGTTAGCAATTTTGTGCTACGATAGCCTTTTTCAAATTATATCCAGTTTAGTCCTCCATCAAAATTCCCATAAACTGCAACGCCACCTAACGGCCCTGTTCCTTTAGCTGTAAATAAATAAAGAATTCTGTCTCCAGCTTTAAAACATATTGGTGTCGCTAAATGATTTACTCCTGAATACGTTGATTGAGCTGCTACGTTTCCTGTCATTACAGGTGATAAATCAACAAATGCTCCTGGAACAGGTTTAAATGTATCATTTGGTACTGTAGATGCCCAAACTTGTGCTTCTAAAGTGATTGTAGATGTTCCAAGTGCCATAGCAAATTCATTAGTAAAGTATCCACTAATATCCGTTATGCATCCGTCTCTAGGCATAGTGTATGCATAAGTGTAATATCCACTACCAAAGAAAGTATTTAATACTCCACTTGAAATATTTATACCTGCTTGTGATCCTCCAAAACCTAATGCTGTTGCATATAGCGGATCTCCATTTGCTTGTGCAGCTGCACCACCTTTAACTGTTCCTGATGCATATGGGATTATTGAGCCTGCAAATGTAGTTCCTGTTGTTCCTGTTCCACAAGTACAAGTACCAGTTGCTCCAGTTGCTCCTACTGGACCTCTTGATGGAAATCCTGTATCAACTCCATTAATAAACCAATTTCCATTTGGTCCTATATATGGTGTATATCCTGTTGCTCCAGTTGCTCCAGGTAATCCTTGAACTCCTTGAGGACCTTGAATTCCTTGAGGTCCCTGAGGTCCCTGAATTCCAGCTGGCCCTTGTAATCCTGTTGGTCCTGTTGGTCCTGTTGCTCCTGTTGCTCCACTTCCAGGTCCTGCTGGCCCTGTTGCCCCTGTTGCCCCTGTTGCTCCCGTAGCTCCTGTAGCTCCGCTTCCAGGTCCTGCAGGTCCCTGTGGTCCTGTTGCCCCTGTTACTCCTATTGGCCCTCTTGATGGAAATCCTGTATCAACTCCATTAATAAACCAATTTCCATTTGGTCCTACATATGGCGTATATCCATTTGCTCCTGTTGGTCCTGTTATTCCTGCTCCTGCTGGTCCTGTTGCCCCTGTTGCACCTATTGGACCTCTTGACGGAAATCCTGTATCAACTCCATTAATAAACCAATTTCCATTTGGTCCTACATATGGCGTATATCCATTTGTTCCTGCTGATCCTTGTGGTCCTCTTGATGGGAATCCTGTATCAACTCCATTAATAAACCAATTTCCATTTG
>NZ_JBOGCC010000278.1:0-117768 GCF_051656525.1 Clostridium sp.
TCGCCTTTGTTAATTGGTAGGCCATAGCAAGTACCCAGAATACGTGGCATTTCATCACGTGTTGCATAGGTATCTGCGGCAGAGAAACCAGATGCAATAACTGGCGTCTGACCTAAGAACAAATCTTTCAGGTCCACCCGGTTATATTTAATCTGGATTACGCCATAAAGGCCAGAACCATGACGTGGCTTGACTGTAGCCACGGTGTTATATCGTGCTGCATCTGGACCAGTGTTTGGATGTGGTGTAGTGATGTAGCAGTTTTGGGTCGTTAGTTCTGGAACTAAATCTGGGTTGTCCTTCTTGATGAGAGCGAATAAGATCTCATCTTCACGTTTGTTAAAATATTGCATTATGTGTCTCCAGGTTGGACTACATAGAAAATACAAGACTAGCTCTCCGAGAGGAGAGCTAGGGTGTTATTCAAGCAAACCTAGTGAAGGTAAATAGAATTCACTTTTTACTGCGTCGAGTTCGCTAGTGATAGCTGGAGTAACTCGAGAGAGATTATGCTTGTATGTAAGTGCGTATCCACGACGATCGATCTTAGAGTGCTCATCAAGTACGCCAACAATACGACCAGTGATTTCAAATCCCCAGTTGATAAAGTTAGCTAAGTTGATATTGCTATCGTCGTAGATTGTCGTTACGATCGTACTGCGCGGATGTCCTGAAACGATGTACTTAATCAACCGAGTCATCATGTCAAACTCGGTTTCATCAGTCATTGATGATATACCGATAATGTGAACGCGTGTTGCTTGGATACCAATTCGTGCCACGTTAAAGGTATTACCGCCACGGGGATCATATTGTATAATGTCACTAACCGACTCATATTGCGGAGTCGATCCCTTTTCCACTTCACGATACGATGCCTGCATAGCGCGTCCTTATATTTCTGTAAACGATTAGTACACGTAACCCGCCGCGTTTCTGCACGTGCATAACAACTCTAGCTCGACAGCCAGGCTCTTTAACAAACGGAATACGCTTAACCTTTTCCCTGAAACTATCAAAAGATGCAGGGTATTTGTTTTGCCTGATTGCCGTGAGCAATATTGACTTTAATAGTGTACGGTTAGACATATCTAAGTCAGCAGCCATACATGCTTTGGTTACGTCGAAGACTAAATCTAGTTCAGAGGTCGATTCCATAAGCTAATTTCACTATCGTCTTGATAATCTGTTCACGTGTAGCAACAGCATTATCCTGTTCGAATAACAATTCACCGCAACGTTTTGGAATGTTGACAGTGCGTCCCGAATAAAATCGGTACATGTAATCATTCATACATTTGATGAAGTGATAGCTCTCACGACGATCTGACTCAATAACATCCATTAACGAGATACAAATACCGCATCGTGCCACACCGGTTGTAATAGTAAACAAACCGTTGCTGGTTTCAAATTTACGGAGTTGACGCTTCGGTATTGTTTTAAGGATTTCATCCACAGTAACCTTTACCGGGATTCTACGATCTCCTTGGTACATTGATACTGAACGATCTTTCGCAACATGAAACTTAGGGAATGGGTTATTTCGTAAGATGTTTAACATAAGGATACATCCATGAACTAAGGGGGCGCGTGCCCCCTTAGTGTTAAGGTCTTCGACGAATGAATAGTTTGAACAGCATTGACAATAGCTCGTTGTCATTCAAACCATATTGCACGATGAGTACCGCGAGCAGTGGTGGGAATGTAACCGACAACTGTTCATAAGTAGGGATTGCTCCCGACTTGAAGTACTCAAATGCGAACATGCCACCTGCGAACGTGCTCCACAATACCACACAGAGGATAGTGATATCTAAAACACGCAAGCTGGATCGAAATGGTTTGGACTCAGTTAACCGTGCCCAATCCTTATACGACCCGATGGTATCATCCAGCGAGTGATTGAGGAACCGATCCAGTAGGGGCTGCTCCACCGCCTTTAACAACTCGTTTAGCTCGCGCCCGGTTGTTGTTGGCGGTAGCTCCTGTCCCAGCAGGATCTCCGCTATTTCCAGTACTGACCTTCCCGCCGGTACTGCGACTAAGCACTTTTCTAGAGCGCCGTCTAGTAACTCTTTTACTAGCATTTTTGCCTCGCTTTTTCTTGGTGGATTCTATAACATCACCGAGAATAGCACTTCGAAAATAGAAGTGGCATACAGCTGTCGCATCAATAGAGTGTTCGTCTGCCTCCGCTAATGCTTCATTTTTCTGCTTACCATCGTAAAAAGCATGGACCGCATCATGCATGTCATCCTTGGTGGTGTTGACGTGGGATACACCAATATAGTTCTTGACTCGAATTGGGTCTACGAACACGACCTTGATATTAGGGTCGTAATCCCAAACCACAGAACGAATCATTGTACGAACTTCGACCAGCGCTTCAAATGCAGTAACTTGACGTCTATTTAAGAACGGTGCTTCTGCTACAATTACTTCAGGTTTCCATTTCAACATCAACCTAAGTACTTCTGCTCGGATGAGCTCAATACGTAGGTCTCTCTCGCCGCGCACCACAATATACCGCTTGTTCTGAGATGGCTTGAATAGCTTCTTAGCATTCACGGTGTGTGTATGGATTACGGTGGATAACTTTTTATTACGGTCGATGTCCATGACCGAGACTCCAAACGTCGTGGAGCCAGGGTCAAAGCCCATCACACGCAACTTCGGTAACTTAGCCACGTCTCATTGTCTGCATTTGAGCAGATGGTATACCACTGTAGATCGGATATGGTGTTGTCTGTGCGACGTTCACATTCAGCTCCATTTTTTCGCTGTGGTCAGCAGCGTTACCATATTGGCTAATGTACATGTTAACCTGACAGCCGATGACTTCTTTATAGAAGATCTCAGAGGACCCTACAAAGCTCTCACCACGTGCTACAGTGTCAACACCAGAACACAAACACCATTCTGATACAACTGCTCCCAATGGCGTCTTATATTTAAGACGGGCCACGTTCATCAGTTCACCTAGGACAAACGCATCCAAAGTTACTAATGTTGTTGCTGAGGCATTTGCGTACTTGCCATCAGCGGTAATTACTTGGTCTACGTTATCGTAGTTGAAGTCTGGCAACGATGGTGGAATCGGATGCAGATCGGAATCAGTGTAGTTGTATTCAACTACGTTCTTAATACCGTCTTTTACCGTTGTCAGGAAATCAATAACCTTGACGCCAGATAGATCCACAACCATTGCGTAGTATGCGATCTTACGCACATCGCCAACTTGTTCAATACGTCGCAGACGGAACATATCACGTACAGACTCTGGCAAATCGTCATCCAGGTCACGTAATACGATTGGGTTAATGCCCCACGGTGCTGTATCTACTGGGCTGTGTGCTACAGGCATCATTGCCATAACGCCAGGGGCTACTTCAGAAGCCTTGTGGCCTTTGTTACCGAGCACAAGGTATCGCATGTGCGGAAATGCATTAGCATCCTCTGGACGCTGCCCAGCTAAGATTTCGAGGTGCTCATTAATAGTAGAACGCTCTTTATACTCAGGTGGAATACCTAAGCGACGGGCAACATCCATGTGAGACGCAGCTAGCGTATTTACTACTGCCGTTGGTCTAAATTCGGTCGCGTTACTCATTTACAATCTCCAAATGGAATCCATCGAGTACAGTATTGACGATCACGTCATTAAGATCGATGTCTTCCTCATATTGTACTTTGATAATACCTTCGTATAAAATACACCGGTTTGCTAGCTTGAGGCCAGACTGCAACGTAACACGTGAGTTAACGACATCCTCTTTACGCAATCGGAAACCGTATCGTTTCTCAATAGCATCAATTAAATCCCATCCGTGCAACACTACATCATTAGGTATGTCGAGTGGATACAGATTGGAATAAGATGTCATATCGTACTTATCGTAACGAATCGTCTCTGTACCGTAGTAGATACTAGCAGCCTTTGAATATAGAACTGCTTTGTATTTGAACGGTTCCGTTTCTGGTAATCGAACAACCTCGTCTCTTACCACATAAACGGTTTTATGGTTTATGATAGCGTCCGGGTTGTGTAGTTGTACTAGCTTATATAGATTGTCTTCTGGATAATTCATCACTAACCTCTGAATTTGAGATCTTCAAGACTCTTGATGGTTTTACGAGAAGGGGAAATCGGATCACGTACCACATACCGGTTAGAAACTTTCTCTAACTTGGCAAAGAACCCACGGAGCTGTTCAGCGCTTACGCACTTATCTAATTCCACAGGATCTAAATTGAGAATGAAACCATCTAAGGTATCGTCCTCAATGTAGTCGTATAGATCTTTCTCCTCGGAATACATCACCTCATAGTCACCACCGACCGCAATCATAGGTATCAATGCAGTTACTGTACCGACACTACTATTATCTACAGTGCCAGTAATATCCACGGTAGCTGTACCGCCAATACGGAACAGTTGCCACGGGTCAGTACCGCCAACACCTACTAGACAGTCTGCTGACGAGTATGTTCTTTTCTTGAGCTCGAAGATATCCAGTATTGGTACAATCGCATCAATCTCAGTTGCACTAGATGCTGTAACAGCACCAGCCTGCACATAAGCGTTCCCGCCTGTGATTGTTTGATCACCAATCAAATCATCGATAAACTGAACACGATAACTAGATAAACGTTTGAAACAGCTAATCATCTGACGCTGCAGTTCTTCTAAGCTGTACGTGTTCTTGTTTGACCAAGATGTACTAGCTTCGAATACAGTAACAGCTAAATCCATCCAAGTGTCTGGTGTGATATACTTAGCCTGTAGGCCAATTCGTGCAAAGAACTCATCGAATGTACGTTCACCTTCTCTGGACAAATCGCAGATAGCATTAGCGTAGGACATGTTCCATAGTGATTCACGCATGTCTTTGTTAGGGCCATAGTGTTCACCGTATGTCCACTGGTTACGATACTCCATGCTTTGAGTTACACGAGCTACGTAATCAGAGAAATCATCTTTACCACTAATTGGTTCTTCAATAACCACTGCAGTTCGGTCATAGAAGCTGATTTCATCACGCCAGTACCAACAAGCACGCCACGGTAATACTTGTTTATATTCTCCTTCACTAATCTGATAATGACGATTGAGGTTCATTGCACCAACCGGCAAAATCTTATCCATTGGGTTATTGTACACCACGGTATTCATCGCATACCAGTAAATGAGGAACATCTCACGCGCATCTAATCGCATAGTTTGTCCGTCTACCGGGTTTAGAATTTCAGCAGTCGTACTATATAAACCTACATGAGGTAAATATATCCAATGGTTGATAGCCACATCCATCTCTTTGATAGCTGCGACTGTTTCAGGATCTATCACTGCACACTCAACGATCTTAGTAGGCACAGTACTAACTTGGCTATCCGCCATTCTAGTTTCTGCTTCTGCTATATAGTGAGCTACTAGCTTATTGTTATCCGTAGCTGTTGGAATCTCACGGCGGACCACTGAATCAATCGGGTACGTATCAACAGTGTACGACAGTCCATCTGTGTTAAGGTTGATAGCTGTACGTGCGAACATACCTGTTGGAGAATATTCATCTTTCTCAATATCAGGGTCTACTTGAACTAACCGATAGCGGTACGCTGGGAGGTTGCGAAGTGTCAGGAGTTTCTCTACTAACCAATCGAATGTCTCGGTATGTCCGATATGTCGCTCGATCCAATTGATGTTAATATAGAAGAACAGACGCTGTTCATGTGTCATGAATGGCACGTAACGATCTAGTCTACTGTGCGATGCCAGATAGTTAGTAATGTGGTAGCTATGGGTTTCAGGTGTCTTGATACGAGAGTACCGATAAGACATGATGTGTTTAACGAGATGCATTTTCATAGATGCTATCTGCACCTGAAGAAACATATCGTTTGTTGTTGTGTATGCAACACGGAAGTTACGGTGAATAAACTTTGATATAAAACTGCTTATTTCGTAACGGATGTTGTGTTCTTGTGGTTCAATATACCGCGTATCTAACCACAGTACATCGCCTTCTTTAGCTTTAGAGCTAATATGGAAAGGAACTGGATTGATAATCCCACGAATCAACATTGATTGACTTGGGTATTTGCTAATGAGCTCCCGAATATGGATTGGCTCGTCACGGTAAGTTTGTAAGGTCTTTTTATGTTTAGCTAAGACCTCTTTAGTGAAAGGAATTTCCGTATGGGTATCCATTGATGTAATTACAATGTCTGGATCAGTCCAATGATAATCCCCGTTTAAGTGTTTAAAGTATTTCCATTCGCGTTTATCGCGAGACGGTATAATACCGTTTTGGATATCTTGGCTATTAGCTAATTCAGCAGCCAACGATGAATAGAAAACAACACTTCTACTTAGCTCTATATTGCTTTCTAAATAAATGCGGTATAAAGCATCCATAATTAACTACCTTGGGAGTCAAGATGAAAGCCGGAACGAAGAAATGGCATCGTAAGAGTCGCGTTACTAAAAAAGACGCACTCATGAACAAGTTCGTGCCTAATGGGTACGGTAATACGAAAGCTACCGCAACTAACAACGTTAATTCCGACATCAAGAATGGGTTAAATGCACAGGAAATCATCCCATTTGTTCGGGACAACGTACAGCGTGCTCGTGACGCTCGGGATATCTACAATATTTCCCCGGATTTGAAATACGCTGCTGCCATGGGCACAGCTATGATTCTATCTACAGATGATTTGATTACCGTATCTGTCATCTATGAATCCTCCAGTAATAATCTGTCTCTGGAAATGCGTTCTCGCTTAGCTGCTGCCGTAAACAACCATATGCGGTCACACGTTAAGCTTAATGACAAGCTATACGATATCGTATATAACATGCGATTCGTTTATGGTAGTTACCCTATTGTGGTTCTGCCTGAGGCTAGTGTCAATGACATCATTAATGGTGACATTACAGCTGGTAAGCTCGGTCACGAATCACGTAGCGACAAAGATAAGCTACCTCCAATAACTATCAAGAATTTAGGTATTCTGGGTAGTCCTAACGATGCTCCTTCACGGATAGGTATCGAATCGTATTTTGTTCGCCGCAGTGCAAGCAGAAATGCTGAGGACTGGTCGATTAGAAACACAGTGCATATCCCAGAAGTTAACATCGATGAACTGAACGTTAACCTTGATTTCAGTATCACTGATAACATTCAGGTATTGCGCTTACCAGAAATCAAACGACAGTATGATTCTGCAAACGTTTCCAGTTATCTGGGTAATGAAAACTACACCATCCCACGTGCTGCTGATTATTGGGATAAGATCGAAGAAGAGAAACCTGACGTAGATCTCTTTACAAGTAAGACTTTCAAGTATCAGCACATCGTTGCTATGAAAGCTGCTAACATGACATCACGTCCATCGGTAGATCACCCTATGCTGTGGGACTTACCGGCTGCCTCAGTTACTCTGGTGCATAGTCCGGGTACATTCCTTAAACCGATTGGTGCTATTGTATTGTTGGATGAACTCGGATATCCAATTTCTGAGAACAACCACCATACAATGATTCTAAACAATCACATTAGTCGTAACATGACTTCTGTGAACATCGATGCTGTGGCTAAAGCAACAGGTGTTGCTAAGAACCGTGTATATAGCTGGACTGAACGTCGTTTAGCTGAGCTGACACGTGATATGGTTACTGCTAAGTTCGTTAACTCGATTAAGAACGGTAACTACGGTCACGACAATATTCAGTTAGCCGATAACGATAGCTTCATTCGCACAATGATGGCAGCAAGCTTAAGTAATAAGCGTACGCAGCTGTTGTTCATCCCGGCTGAGCAGTTAACATACTTCGCAACCGAGTATGATGAAAACGGTATCGGTATCTCTGTAATTGAATCTGCTAAGATTCTGGCAAGTATGTGTATTGGTAACAAGTTCGCCAGTATGCATGCTGCTATTAACAACGCGCGTGCTATTACAACTGCCTCCATTCGTCTTGACCCGGATGAGCTTGACCCAGAAGCAAAGATTGAGCGTCATCGTGATATCCTTGCGTCATCTGTTAGCCAGCCGATCCCTATCACTGGTTCTGCAGAAGACTGGAACAAACACATTGCTAACCGTGGCGTAGTAATCAACATTGAGGGTAACGAACATTACCCATCTACTACGATGGATATTAAGACTGAAACAAGTCGTTATGAATATCCAGACGAGAGCATCGCATTAGAGCTCAAGAAAGACCTGTATACCGCAATGGGTACAAACCCGTCTGTGATTATGGATGGTGGTCCGGTTGAGACAGCTACTGAAGTAACTGTAAAGGATTTGCATGCTGCTAAGTTAGCAATGACTGAACAGAGCAAGCTATCTCCGCAGCTTACACATCTGGTCAAGAGCTACATCTATAGTGACCCATTGTTACTTGATGAATTAGCTAAGATTGTTGAAGAAGTTATCAACGAACGTGTGAGCGCTAAGCGTTTAGGTAAGACACGTCTTCGTGAAGCTGAAGCTAAGGAAGAGTTAGAGAAAAGTAAAGAGGAGGAGGGCGATCAGCCAATTGAAAACAGTGCGCCAGCACCAGAAGGTGAAGCTCCAACTAATCCTGATAGTGTTGCGCCTGAAGGCAGTACTGAAAAGGCCATTGAAGATAGTGCGGATGATCAAAACGAAGACCAGTTCGTATTTGAGAGCTACAGCTCTAAATCTATCAAGCGTCGTCGCCTAGGTTTAGAAAGCTTCGTTGACTTCTACGCTAAAGCGGATAAGATGACTCCAGATTCCTTGGAAGAATTAAATACGCCAAGCGCTATCCGTAAAATCCTGTCTGAGTTTATCTCTACATTGACAGTTTCATTGCCTGGCCCTGAAAACGCCAAGATTGAATCTGCTATGGATCAGCTTAACTCACGCTTCGAACACTTCTCTAAAGTTGCTGAATGGTGCTGGCCTGATGGCACGTTCCCTGATGAATCTATGCTTCAAGGTAAAGAGACTGCTCTGCGTAACTCTTGGGTGTCTTATGAGATGGTCAACTATATCCGTTCGCGTGATTTGTTCCCATCGTTAACTAAGATTGTTGATTACGACATTGAAAATGATTCGCTGAAAGAACTGATTGACGATATCGTTAAACGTCAGATTGGTGCGATGACTATCATGAAGAACATTAACGATCGTGCATCATCACACTCCGAGACACTGGAACTTAATAACGACGATGGTAGTTCTGGCAGTGATACCACTACTGATAATAATGACGGTGGTGATACTTGGGATAGTGAACAAACTGAGGGTGGTGGTGAAGACCCAGATAGCTTCGACTTTGATGCTGACTTGAGTGGTGATGATAATCCACCAGCTAGCGATGAACCAGCTGGAGGCGATAATGCTGAAGGTGGTGATGCTAGTGATGAAGGTGGCGACCAGTTCAAGTTCTAATTACTACAAAGGCAAAAAAAAACAGGGAGCCCCGCAAGGGGCTCTCTGCTATTAACGTAACTGCATTATCGTTTTCACGATATAGCCGTTCAGCGTTAGCGCTATTTGTTCAACACCGCCGATTACTACGATGGTAACTAAATCCATTCGTAACAGACGCTCGTAATGTGCGATTGAACAATTAATTATAGGTACTGGCTTATCACCAATGTCCATCAGTTCATTATCATAACCAATGGTCATGGCAATGCAGAATAAGTTGCTATAGCAAGGCGAAAACATTGTCACGCCCGCTGATAGCAGCGGTACCTTGTTACGCATAAACTCTTCAAACATCGGACGATATGGGTGTTCCATATTACAGTCCATAGCGTAACGCAAAGCGTAATGCGGATACTTTACGTCGATGGTGTTACATAGTTCATTATGCAGAGCAGCATACCCATTGTCTGGCGTGCAATACGCCAGATTGACTTCGCATAGTTTCTCATAATGCAATTTGTTAAATGGGTACACGGTGTCCTTAGACACCTCCATAAAGGCTTTATACATTTCGTAAGTAATCATCACAAATCTCCATTAAAACATATTGATGTATTCGGTTGAAGCGCCTACTGCGCTTAATCGCTGTATCGCTTCCGTACGGCCGAATACCCGGAAGCTATTGTATTGCATCAATGCTTCATTGGCTTTCGCCTGAAGCGCTCTGCATTCCATTTCGTGCATGTCTAAATATAGACGTACTATCTCACGATCAATAAAGACCTCGTCATTTGGACCGGCCTTCAGGAAGTCATTAGCATACATGACTTCAATTGGGATTCCCGCCCAGTATGCGGCGTACATTTTATCATAGTTGGCAATGTTGCCAACGTACTGGTCGAATCCCTCATCATAGCGGCGCGTGGCCGACTCTACGTAACCACGATTAATCGTGATGTTACCATCAAGCTCAGATTTGATTACTAGCTCAACTTCGCCGATTGTGGCGATGTTTAAAATGGTCCACGACATACCATTAGCTAATCCACGCAGGGTTTTAATCTGTTCTGCGTCGAATTGGTTTACTAGTGACATATCGAAAGCTTTAGCGATGGTAGAATAGATATAAGCACGGATCATTGTTCACTCCAAGATAATAACAACAAAAGTTTATTCAATAGGTTCACCAAGATAATATATGTCTGAAATAGATTTCATTGAATTAGGACAAAAAAAAAAGAGAGGGGCTCCTAGGAGCCCTCAGTTTATGGTTTTGCCGTATTGCTCACGATACGCGTCTAATGCTGACAGCGGTGCCGTAGATCTTGTCTTCGGTTGACCAACTCTAAACATCATCCATATCATTGTACGGTATTTCTCTACCCGAGCTTTATCAGCACCACAGTTCTCTAAACTAGCCAGGAACGGTTCTAAACTGTGTGGGTCAAATCCTACTGTTTTGATGATGTCTCCGACCACGCCTAAGTGTTCATCGAAATCATGTGTTTTGTTTATCATTGTAGCTATCTCGTATGCAGATGCTACAAAATTCTGTGATCTCATAACTGCCTCCTCATTGGTAGAGGCTATAGATGGGAGCCGAAGCCCCCACCTATTAGTTAATTAGATTTCACGCATTGTGACCAGGCCACCGGCTTCTGGGTCGATACAGCTGGCTACGTAGAAGTTACGCAGACCATCAACGAATACCGCATCGGTCAATCCTTTGCGCTTCTTAAGCACCGACGCAACCATCTCGTAAACTTTTGGCGCGTTCTTATAGTTCATTACGCACATGCCCTTGTTATCGACAGACAAACGTACGTTGTTGCATACCATCGGATCGTAGGTATACAGAACCTGCACTTCGCGACTAATGACAACACGTGTCAGAAGTTTGTCGACTTGCACGGCGGTGAACTTGAAGTTATCGCGGAAGTATTTGATGTTGAGACGGCGATATTCAGCAATAACATGAGCTGCTTCATCAGTCATTGCGTCCGTTGCTTCCTTGTAGTCATCTACGAAGGAATCGATTTGGAATCCGGCATCAATCATAACCAGAAGCTGATTGTAGCTTGTGGTCAGCATAAGCTCGAACTCTGATGCGAAGTGACGCAGTACAGCATCACCTTTATTAACTTGCATGTAGTCTTTCAGCGCAGAAATCATTCGATGCGCTGAATCCCAGTCTGTCGGAAGTTGATGGGCATCACCGCGCTTGTTAAGGATTACGTCCATAACAGAGTTGTCGATGGTATGACCATTCTCCAGATTTACGCTGGCAGTAACGATGTCTCCTTTGTCCGCAAGGGTATCCAGTGCTACTACTGTAAGATCAGTGTAGTTAACCAGGTCGCTGCGAATACGTTCGGCTTCGATATTGCCTGCATCAACAAACGTGTAATGCGATTGCTTGGAGAAAATCTCCTCTTCCTCTTTTGTTGCCGGGATACTCACAATCGGTGACTTATCAAGGCCATAACGAGCACGGTTGCCGTAACGAGCATCACGGTCCAACTCATGCATCATATACTCTTCCACTTTGACTGCCTCTTTATCTTTCATCACCATGTCGATGTCTGTAGCCATGCCTAAGCCGGCATCATCAACGCCACCAATCACAGGTTCCGGTTGTGTATTGGTGAATGCCTCGAATTCTTCACGTTTATCCAGGAAGTTTTCGAATTCTTCTTTCAGATCCATGAATTCACGGATCGATACAATGTTGTCTTTGATAAATGCTAATGTAGAGATGTCGATGTCACGCATCTCACGCAATAACATTTGGTCAGCGCTGCTTACCTGCGGCTCGCTTGCTGGACCACGACGGTCATAGCTGCGTGGGCGCTCTTGCTCAGAGTTACGCTCACGTCCAGTACGACGGTTAGCGCTGGCCTCGCTGCGCGTATCGTTACGATTACGGCGAGCAGAGTCACGGTCTTCGCGACGACGCTCATTACGGTCACGATTGCGATCGCGTTCACGGTCGCGGTCATAGCCACGGCTATCACGACGGTCACGGCGGTCGTCCCGACGATCACGGCTATCACGGCTATCACGACGGTCACGGCGGTCGTCCCGACGATCACGACCGCGGTCATCGCGACGCCCACGGTCATCGCGGCGATCGTCATCGCGTGCACGGTCTACTTTGCCGAGGATACGCTCATATGCACGCAGGCCATCGCGCAAGATATCTGCTGTCTTGTCTGGAAGTTCGCGGATTTCGCCATCAGTAAAATAGCGGTCGATAACTGCCGCAATAACTGCACCAGTACAGTCTTCCACTGTTTCACGGTCAACACGACCATCGCGGATTAAGCGACGATCATAATCGGCAACCACCGCGAAGTCTTCAACGATATCATCGGCGATTTCTTCAGCAGTACGCTCGTTACGGAGCATGCGATACGCATCATCAATATAACGGTTACGGTCAGCTGCTTCGCGCAGTTCTTTCTGTACTGCGTCTTTAAAATCTTCTAAGTCACGAGAGTCCATTTAAAATCCTTTAGCGTCCAGATCAGTCTGAACCTTGTTTGCGTCTTCAATCATTTCTTTAGCTACGTACACACGACCATCGGCATCGATGGGGCAATACGGGCTAATACGAGTTGTACCATATGGTCCCGACTTCGGCAACCAATTAACACAGCCAATTATCATGAACGTGCTGTGCAGTTGTTTAGTTGGATCGGTAAGACTAACAGTACCACCGCTACGTCCAGGCTGCTTCTTAGCTTCTGTTTGATCAATACAGTTCGCAGTTGCAGACAGATATAGGTTATCGGATGCGGTCATGTATGAAGAAACTTCACCATGTCCAGTGTTCATCTTAGTAACAACATCAATACCAATACCACGGTCGATGAGTTGTTTCACCTGACGTGTTGGGATTGGATATCCACGATCCTTTCTTGCCTGACGTACCAACGTGTACATCGTATCGAAGATAGCCTCACGTAAATCACGGAGAATATATTCGATTGGTGAAATGTATCTCCCA
Source organism: Clostridium sp. (assembly GCF_051656525.1). Taxonomy (GTDB): domain Bacteria; phylum Bacillota; class Clostridia; order Clostridiales; family Clostridiaceae; genus Clostridium. Next base: position 13,424 of record NZ_JBOGCC010000278.1, read on the forward strand.
CTCAAGTTTGCAATGTCACGCGTTTCTGTGGAGGTTTTGCGTGTCATGCTTACAATAATGAAGTACAAGAATTCATAGATGTCGTCTGCGTCAATATCAACGCTATACAGTTCACTGCGGAACTTCTCATCCATAAATCTTTCGATGGAGGTAAGGTGCGTCTGCATCTCTTCCAAGATGTGCGCTAATGTACGCGTGTTACTACGGCCATAAATCATATACCCTAGCATAATCTGCCAGCGTTCTAACTTATCGGCTTCTTCAACGTACATCTGGTCCTGTTCGTAAGATGCGATATACAAAGTACCGCCTAACAAGACCTTAGTCTCCAGCGTGAGGGCGCTGTGTGGAACAACCAAAGCGATACGACAACTAGAACGTGCATTCTTTGGAATCGCACGGCACACGGCAAACTTCTCGTGGTCAATATCTGCAAGCGCAGGATCGTCACTAGCATAAATGCTAATGTCGCAGTCGGCGAAGCGCTTAAATACTTCAGTGACGCCATACTTAGCTAAAAGCCAGCCAACGATAACCGGCTTAAAGCTGCGTTTAGACGTTTTGGAATGGAGGTTTGTTGCAGTTGGAATCAGAACGTGTTCGATCTTACCATTGATCTCGTACTCGCCAGTCATTGACTCAAATGTAACTTTGTGTCGAGGGAATTCCACAAAGAAACCATTTGGCGTACGGGATATGCCACGCGACTTCATTACGTTAGATACACTATACTGCGAATCGCGGATCTGTATCATATTACCGCGATCCAAGAAAGGAATCGCGATAGGTCGTTCAAAGGTGTCTCCGTTATTTTCGAAGATCGCCTTGACGATATACGTAGAAGTCTTGGAGATATCTAGTCCTGCCTTTCGGGAGAACACGGTTTTTATTCGATCGGTACGGAGTTTGTGTTCCTCCAACGGAGTTATTCTTTGTAACCGTAAATACTTGAATTTGTCCGGCAATCCCTCGCCGTCATATTCGCCTGTGCGTGTAAAAGCACCACGCAGATAGGAGTTGACCGTGCGTTCAATACCACCAGATTTAGACTGATTGTATGCGATTCCTTCACATATCACGTCGTTCATCTTAGGCAACCGCTCATGGAGCAGTTTAAGCGCATCCCTCATCATGTCATCATTTCCATTATTTTAGTAACGGCAGAAACAGTAGAAGAAACAGCTTTTGTCCCTTCATTGACCATTGCATTGGTATGCTTCAGGTCTGCAATCTCTGTTGTGCGTACTGCATCATTAGCTTTCTCCATGCCACCTAACAAGTCTCCAAGGCGCTTAGTTAAATCTTTGCTAACCGAGGATCTGTATTTAACAGCAGAATCCATGCTGCCATTATACAAGTCACTAAAAGAAGGTTCCGCGTAACTGTCATCTATCGTGACATCCTGCGTATGTTGATTGTCTGTATATTCCACTGACCGTTCTTCTAATAGTGTCGTAGACTCTACAATCTCGTCATCAACTATTCTAACTTGTACTAGTGTAGCTGGCGTATCTGATCTTACGACTGGTAATGTCTGCCTCCTGCCACAGATATTGACAATACCATATCTCATACCAGTATCGGCCGTGATATAATAGCTGGTGCCGTATTTTGAAACAACATCTTGGTTTACCGATCTAAGTTCCCATAGGGTTGATTCCGAACTGTGGTCCGGGATTCCCTCATCTGGATCTAGAGACAACATAATATCTAGATCTTCGATGTAAAAGTCTTTTCCTCCCTTTTCTTGCAATTCATCTAATGTGACTTTATACATTAGACGCAGGCTCGTACCGTCATTCTCTCTCGGCTGACGTTGAGCAATCAAATAAGTGTTGTCGCGAGTCTTTGCTGCTAATTGGTTTAGTTGCGCCTTTCCCTGACAACGATATTCTGTCGTTATTACTAAAGAGCCATCCGCGGCACCTCTAGTTTTTGGTGGCAGAACAACGTTGACCCCATTTCGTTGTTTTACGCCGACTTTAATTCCGAGGCGGTTGTCAATGTATATGGATGATTGAAAACTACCTCGTTCATCAATCCGATCCACTACAACGCTGGCGGGAGTAACTTTCTTAATACTCATTCGCCTTCCTCCACCTAGATAATATATGTCTATAGCGTTTTATAACAGAGGTCTTTACATAGATAAGAACAAAAAGGAAAAAATAACAGGAGGGGCCGAAGCCCCTCCTGATTTATTATCGTAATAGCGATTAAGCTACTTTGATGTCTTCTTTCACAACTGCGTCTTTCAACGGAGTCTGTACATGTACGCCGATAGACGGAGCGCCGGTCAGGTACTTGTGCATGTTCACAACGTCGAAGCGACCCAGGATTGGGGTGTTAACAACGTGTTCGCAACGTGGCTGAACAGTCAGCTCGTCAGCGATACGGTTGTCACGAGACATTGAAGTAGTTACAACCAGCTCAGGGATCCACAGGAACGCACCGAAGTGCAGAGCGCTGAAGCCTTCTGGAGTGGTTGCGAAGTACCAGCGAATGGTATCAACGAAACGATCGTCGTAGGTGTAGTCGATGTAGAACTCGAAGCCTTCACCCAGGGTACGCTGGTCGCCAGTCTGCCACAACCAGTTGTGGATTACTGGGTCAGTCAGAATACCAACCTTCGGCTTGGATACTGCGTACTTGGTGTAAGCTTGCAGCGCAGGGCCCATACGAGAGTCACGGAACGCACGAGTTACTTGGTCACGCAGCTGAACCAGCAGTGCGGAACGCAGTTCACCGGCAACGTCAGAGGATTGCAGTGCAGAGGTTTGAGCATCGGCATCGAATACTTTACGCTCGTACCATGGGTGCACGTACCAGCGACCAACACCTTCGATGTTAGCAACTTCGTACTTGTTGGTGTGACCCTTGTACACTTCTTCCAGAGTTTCTTCGTAGTTCAGCAGCTTGGTGCCGGCGTTCGCGTTGTTACGCAGACGCGCGCCCAGGATCAGGTTGGCAACTTGATCTTCTTCAGCAGCTACTTGGCCATTGACTGGCTTCTGCATGGTGATTGGAGATTGCAGAGTAGTCTTCAGACGCTCTACTTCTTTCTGGTTGTCCAGCAGAGTACCACGGCTACGACGGTTTGCGTTTGACAGGGTGTTGTCGTAGTTGTAGGAGTGCAGACGCAGTTTGAAGGTATCCAGTACAGTCTTACCTTCGCCTTCGGTCATGGACAGCTCTTGGCCATCTTTGTCTTTAATAGACAGGATGGTCAGTTTACCGTCTGCTTCTTTCTCCCAGCCGTCTTGCAGGTTAACTTCTGCGTTGATACGGACAGTGAAGGATACACGGTATTCGCTGTTCAGCAGTTCTGCCAGTGCAGGGATCGCGTTACCAGCTACGGAAGGCTTGTCACCACCGAAACCAAACTTGGCATCGCGGAATTGCAGCAGCATTGTACGCGCGTTACCTTCCTGAGCCAGCTGGAATGCAGACTTCGGCAGGTTAACGGTTGGGAACTGCATCAGCACGCCTTCGTGCTTGTCTTGGTTCTGTTCTGGAGTAGATACCAGAATGAAGATTTCGCGCAGACGGAAACGTGGATCGAATTCGTCGGTTTCATCGCGAGATTGAGAACCGGTTGAACCAGGGTGCGCCGACAGGCTCAGCAGTGGCTTAGGCTCGGTACCGAACAGCAGTGGGTTGGTACGAACGGTATGGCTGTCGCTGATTGGGAAGCTTGGCTCTTTCAGTGATTCAGGTACGAAGAATTCACGGTAATCACCGTTCTTATCTTCTTTGAAGTACGGATAGAACTTGATGGTGTTGTCAGCGAACACAGTTGGGTCAGACACTGCATCCAGAACGTTACGACGAACGAACGGAGCGTTGTCTTTCTTGTTCATTGCATGGCGAACCTGCTGGTGCACATACAGGATGTTGATATCCACTTCCATACCGATATCGGATGGGTCCAGGGATACAGTAGGGAACATGTGCTCCCACTCGTCGTTCTGACGGGCGGCTTGCAGGTTGAACTCTACAGAAGCACCAACGTGCTTGTCCAGGTTTACTTCGTTGTTGAAGTATTCCAGACCCAGGGAAGAGGTGCCGTGGCGGCCGTAGCCGATCTGTGCAGAATCACGAACGCCTTCACGCGCTTGACCAACGTTTGCAATTGCAGCATTGTGGTAATTGGAGATCGCTTCGAAGCCCAGAGAGCCGATACCCAGAATAGTTGCAGCAGCTTGCATCTGTGCTTTGGACAGATCAGTGCCGAAACCGGTGTCATTGCTGCTGCCGTAAATTTGGGCAACGGTTGTTTCCAGAGCATCACGTGAGCTGTCACGCACCGCTTCGCGGCTGGTCCAGTTTTCAAAACCCAACTTCAGACTTTTTGAAGTGTTGTTATTCGTTGCTTGTGCATCGAATAACTCAATACGGGCTTTGGTTTTTTCCGTTTGATTGTCATCGGTGGAATGGCGAGCCATAATCGATCCTTACACTAATAAATTAAAATTAACACAGTCTTGTCGACAAAAAAGTGTTGGGGTTGATAGACTAAATACTGCTTACATACAAAGAGAGCAGTGTCTCGTTCTGGTTTGCAAAACTGGCGTGATCTAAACGACCAGTGTGAATACTTTGCTGGTTATATGCAGCTTGCAAAATACTCCTCATAAGGAAAGCAAATTTTCTTTGCGTTTCTTTACTCGTTTCAGGAGTATCGCTCTCGATATCCGATGGAGCGCTATCTCCGTGGACCACGATAATCGGCGTCAAGTGGACTGGGAAAATTTCGAACTGCATGTCCATAGCGCGAGTGGCGTTTATGTCCAAATGAAGTAGTTCAAATTCGAGTACTTCTGCATTGGCTCGAATCGCGTAATTTACGTCAGCATTATTAGCTGGCCAATTATCTTTAAACAGGATGTCTTTTGCTTTGGAGTTACGTTCTAAAACTTTCTTAGCTAACTCCGAACCCTGAGCATATTCGTGACAGTCAGAGATATCACCTGTGCTCACCAAGAATTTAGCAAAATCCAATTGAGCTTTAACATAGCTAACGAGATCGTGCGAATTATGAAAGATGTCGCTGATTGGGTTTTCGATAAGTGTTTTGTGAAGAGTCTCGTTATTACAGTCGAGACTTTCTTTCACCCATTTTGGTACATATATTACTCTTGCCATCTAAGAGCTCCAATAAAGGATTCGTTATGTTAGAAGATAAGCTTACACTCATACAATGTGTTGCAATCCTGCATGCTGAAACAATCTACGTCAATGCCAAGGGTGATTATCATAAACTGATTGCTGATGCCTCACGTGGCGTTAAAACACCTGAGACTGTAAGCGACGGTGATGAGCGTGCAACACTTGTTTACTTAAAACGTTACATCGATGACATTCTCGCTGGAGATAAAGTCTTCGATACGCGCGCTTTGTTATCTGGATTGAGTGTATATTCAGCATTTGACAAAGCCAGTGTCAAATCGATCTCTGACATGGTCTCGTATGAAAACGATAAAAGAATGTCAGATGAAGAGAAACAAGACGAGGCTCGTAAAACAATTCACAGCATATCTGATGAATTGTATCGTGTTGTAAACCGTGCGAAGTTCCGACGTCAGTGTTTAACTACACTTTCTCAGGTAGATGATCCAACAATCAGTATTGATACACTGATTGAAACAATGCGGTTATCATTAGAAGCATCACGACCGAAAGCAAAACGCGGTAAGCCATCTAGCTTTATTGCATCTGCTTCTACTATTGAAGATGGTAGTATCGGTAATGTAATGCTTCGAAGTAAAGATGTTATTAGCGGCAAGTCATTAAAGACCGGTTGGAAAGGTATTAATGATATGCTTGGCATTAACGGTGGGGTTCGTCCAGGCGAATGTATCGTTATTCCTGCGCTACCGCACAACGCTAAGACAACATTCAGTTTAAGTATGTTTGTATCGATGGCATACTTTAACAAAGCAGAAGATTTCGTACCTACTGGCAAGAAAGGACTTTGGTGTCATTTCTCGCTAGAGAACGAATTAGAAATCAACATGCCTATCATCTATCGGATGATTAAAGAGCATGAAACCGGCGAAGCTGTCGACATTACAAATCTACCAACCGACGAAGCGGAATCTTATATTAAGAACGCAATTCGTAAGAATGGTTGGGATATCGTATTTGAACGACACGTAGGTAGTGATTTCGGCATTAAGGAACTGCGTGACTCACTGGAGAGCTTTGAGCAGGACAACTACTATATTGTAGGTGTGCTCATGGATTATGCTGGTGAAGCGAAAATGACTGGTTTAGGTAACGGTCAGAGTGGTAGTGAAGTCCGTGACTTCTATCGTCGCTTTAAAGATACTGGCAGTTGCCGTGATGCGGTGATGATGTCTCCACACCAGTTATCTCCAGCCGCTAAAGCTTTCCGTGCAATGGACCCACTTAACTATGTTCGTAACTTGCCGGGTAAAGGTTATTACGATCGCTGTACTACTGTGGATAACGTTGTTGACTTAGAATTGTTTATCGGTATTCAAGATCGTGAAGATGCAAGCTGGTTGGAAATCCAACGTGGTAAGCATCGTACGATTGTTGATACGCCAGTATCTAAGCGTTATACTGCTATGAAGTTTGCTGACGTTGGCATACTGCCATGGGATTTGGATAAAGAAGAATTACTGACTGTTAGAAACATCACCTCCTCGCAAGGTGGAATCGGTGACTTAAGTACTCCAATGTCTTGGGCTGCATAAAGGCAAAAAAAAAACAGAGGGCCCGCAAGGGTCCTCTGTAATACGCATAACTACTCAAAAATGAATAGTTATACCATTGTTAGTTAACGATGCTACATACATCGCTTGTGGATCATTTGCAATCAGCATACGACTACGATTAGCTTCGATCATGTGACGCAGGCGCTTGGCGTAGCACATATCCATACGTGGATAGGACACATACTTATCTTCACGTAAGCCTTGGCTATTATTACGCAGGCGCTTCTTTACTGGCTTATAGTACCAGTGTCCATCCTCAGGATAATTGAAGACTGCGCCAAAGTAACCATTATAATCGTCCAGCAACTGATGAGTTAACCATGGCTTAGCATCACCAACACGTGGCATATGTGAGGACATCATTGATAGACGATTTGTACTTGTCATATTTAAGTTCTCTAGTTTGTATGCTGAATATATACCTTTGCCATTTACGTGACATGCAATCGTTTGCGCTAATAGATTGCGGAGTCTTCGAAGCTCGTCTTCACGTTTTACAAATACTAAATCGTGTTCGTAACGAGTTACCAGCTTAGCGAAGTATGCAGACCGGTCAAACTCTACAGCGTACGTCATCCCTTAAACTCCAATAATTTTGTGTTCTTAATAACAGAGTTGATAATATCGATACGTGTAGCTTTATTACTAACACGCTCTGATTCAAATTCACTCTCGTCCATATGTGCCATAGTATTATTGCTAAGATAGACTGCCACGCCATCGAAATAATAGATCACTGTAACAGCCCGCGCTGTGGAACCATACGCCATGGCAATATTGTCCACAATGTTCATCATGGCTTTACAACGTTCGTCTCGTCGCTTTTCAGCCGCTATCTTAGCTAACCTTTCCCAATGTGGGGTATTGCGAACTACAAATGCTGTTGTACACAACATGAAAAATTCTCTCCATTCGGCAGGGGCTTCGGCCCCTACCTTATTAATTAAGCACAGTCATTTCGGGTACGGAAATACGAGATGTGTAATTACGTACTACATTTCTAATTACTGCAGTTACACGATTGTGGTGCATACGTCTTATTAACGGAAGTTCATTAACAATCAACATTGGTGGACGTGTTGCCTTCACGAGGTTTTCGTACATTACCATGTCCTCGTTTTCATACATGTATGTTTCTGGCAATCTGGCTTCCGTCTCGCCAGCAAGTGCAATATATGGCAGCTGTGTTAACGCACGATGTTTCTGAGCCAAGATTGCAGCTTCCGTTAATGTTGGACTGTCGGTGCGTCGCGACATTGGTATATCATGCGGTCCTGATCTGGACATGCGTTGGATGATTTGTACATTTGGATCTTTGGAACCATACTGCTCTTCGAAACCTTTTAATCGACGTATCAGAAACTGGCGTACTGTCTCTGGCACGTCTTCAGCAGATAATTCTTTGACCATCCTTTCTAAAGAACCGCCGTCGCGTAGTTTTACACCTACGATTTTTGGGTCTTCGCTTTCATTACCTGTTGTTGCACAGTGGGAACCAGACATGCTAGAGTTCTTAATTTTCATTTTTCAATCCTATTATTTAGGTAGGGGCCGAAGCCCCTACCTTATTAGTTACGCACGATTGGAGTGTTCTACGATGTAGCAGTTCGTAGTAACGATGTTTGTGGCAACGCTGAATGCGCCACGTGCAGCGTTAATTGTAACACGCACTGGATCATACACTGGGAAGTCACCTTTTGCCAGATCGATGTTCTCACCACGAATCAATTCATGGAAGTCACACCAGTCACGGCCATTGCCAGTGGTAGATGCCAATTCACGTACTAACACTTCACTGTTCTCTACACCACCGTTTTCCAGGATCTTTGCCATAGGTGCGATTAACACCGGCTCAAACATTCTCAGATGTTCTGGGAGGCGCGTAGACATCTTAGCCAGCACTGTACCGCCGCCAGGGATGATACCTTGCTCAACCAGACCCATTGCACGAACAGCATCGACCATACGGTCATGACGTTCACCGATTTCTGACTCAGTGCATCCGCCAACAGTGATGAATACGCGACGACCTAAGACGAAGCGCAAGATCTCATCATGTTGCACGTAACGTGTAGTCCCGATTGGGAAGTTGTTACGCATGTTGCGGATTGTTGTTGCAACCGCTTCTTCATCGAAGATATCCTTATTAGGATTGATGATCACATAATCATCATCGAATTCTACAGCGTCAACGCTACCGAATTCCATGGTTTCATAGCCATGCTCATATACTGGACATCCGAACATCGCTACCATCGCATCGATATATACTTGACGTACGGTACCGACGCCAGGGCATGGTGCAATTACAATCGGTGAGTTGCGATCGCGACGTTGGTTAATTGAAGTTACTTTCTCTTCCAAGCCATCACGCAGATGGTGGGCGAATACGATAACTGCACATTCTGGAGATTGAGCATTGATAATATCCAGAGTTGTGGATTCAACATAACCATTCACGATTGCTACTGCTGGCTTACCGAAGAAAGTAGCAGCACGGCCACGTGCTAACGCATCCACGGTTAAAGCGCGTCCAGACACCACACAGCCTTCGCGGATTGTAAGGATATCATCTTCACCACGAGACTTGTAAACGTCAATACGGCCACCACGTGCAGCCTCATAGGCTTTCATTGCAATATCTGCAATCGTGGTGTCACCGTTACCAGATACCAGTGCTACTTGGCGAACTGTATCAGCTGTAACTTTGAAACCAGCGGTAATACGAATCAGTTCGGCTTCTAACCATTCACGCATCTCCTTCAAACGCTCACGTACGTGAACTGTCAACATACCAGATTCACGCATCTTCATTGCTGCCACTGTAGCGTGGCGTCCCAGAACGATAGTGGTGGTGGTACCATCACCAGATTTATCGTCAGCTTGCTTAGAAGCTTGCAGGATCAGTTTTGCACCCAGTTGCTCCAATGGGTCAGCCAGATCAATACTGCGTGCAACGGTTACACCGTCTTTAGTAACAGTAGGTGCCAGTTCTTTTTGCACTGGCAACTCGATAACTACAGTGTGGGCATATACGCCCAAAGTGGAGCTCACTGCGTTATAGACTTTGTCAGCACCTTCGAACACTTTGTCCATTGCTACTTTACCGAAGTGCAGATCTTTAGGCTTGTACATCTCATTATCTCCGTTATAAATATACGATGGTGGAACTTCACACTGATAATATATGTTCGTATTATTTTACAGGAGAGGTCTCCCTCTCCTGTTTATCATCAGTCGATTTTAACTGGGCGAATCGCTACAGGGTCAATCGAATAAACAACCCATGCAGAATGCTCTGGGTGATACTTACGCATAGTACCGGTACCAGTCGATGGATTGTAGTCCAGCTCAAACTGTGAGTTTGCAGAGAAGTGGATATCTTTGGTGTTGATATCCAATACGTCTGCTGTACGGCGTAAATTACCGCCAGACATTACTGGGCCAGGAACAAACTGGTTGAATGCAATCATGTCATCGCAAATAACGATTGGCCATGCAGTCAGCAGCTCTTCTTCGGCATCAGTACCGATTTCCAGCTTGCGTGAAATAACCAGATGGTCTGTACGATGGATGTCTTCGTACTGTGCACCCATTACCGGAAGGATTGAAATCACTTCTACGTGATCTGTATCCATTTCACAGAACATTTCGTTGTTGATGAATGGCTCAACACGCAGTTCTTTTTCATGCGCAATCTGTGCAGCACGGCACAGCATAAGCAGCGTACTGTTTGGATACTTCTTGGAATCCAGCGCGTTATAGCCGGCCTTGAAGATATCGAACTTACGCTTCATTACATTAATGCGACGCACAGCATCATCAGAACCGTCGACTACTGCATATTCGCCAGACGCAACTTCTTCCCAGTTCACTTCGCCCGGTGTAACTGTACGTACTGAGAAGCTGATACGCCATGTACGGCTTTCTGGACCATCTACACATTCACGACGTACGCGTAAAGCGCCGCAGTAGTCTTCGGGGAATGTATCTTCGCCAATATATGTCAGGGTTAACTTAATTGCTTCAAAGCCAGCACGGTCAATTTCACGTGCGACAAATTCATTGTATTTCAAAGGTTCCACTTTTGTTTTCCTCAGTGATGTGGTTTCTCTACATTATAAGTTTAACGTATTGATTTTTTACTGTCTTGGCTGACGCTTAAGAAACAGTTTCATCATTACGTTTTCCTGATGGATCTTTTCAACTACACCCCTCTCAGGAATACTGGAGAAACTTTGTGCTGCTATCAACGTACCGTATAATGTGCGGATACGTTTCTCATCCTGAGTAATGAATGTAATAGCTGCGCCGGGTTTAAGTTTTGTGATATCGCCGTGTTCCCAAACGATCTCCACGATATCACCAGACTTGGCTGCCAGTAATGACGCCATATATGTTTCGTTAGAGATAAATGCTTCGTTAGGGACAATGATGTTCCGTTCACGACCATTGTAATTATCCGTATCGTATTCGACCAGATATTTCTCAGCCCCAGACGTAATACCCTCTGCTACGTTAGACGTACCGCCTAACAGTGTAGATGATTTACCATACATCGTACCAGTAGCACCATTCAGTGAATCAGAGTCACTGAAATTCGAGTGACCGGTGGTTCCTGACGCCAGTATAGTTAATGTAGTACCTTCCTGTCGGAAAGTGTTCTTAACGCTACTGTATCGGTTTGGCGGAGCATTAAGGATAACAATACGATGATTCTTTGTCATGTCTCCTTCTGAGCACACACCGTACGGTGGGAATATATACCAGACGCGATCTTTCATAAAACAAGAACAGCCCTGATTGTATATACCTACTTGCTGGTGGATTAGATTAGCCACACTCTTAACGTATGTACCGTCACGTACGACAATATCTTTAAGGCCCTTATGATAGCCTTCAGTAATATCGAAACCTGCTACTGCATCAGACATGCCGTATTCATCAGTTAGGTTGTGCTCACTCAATAATGAAATCAGAGCTTCGATTGGAACGGTCTTATTGAAGATACTGCCGGTCTGCGCTAATCGCATATCGAATGTTGCATGATCAATACACTGGAACGTTACTGGCACTAGAGATATATGATCCAGCTCACGAATATCTGCGGAACGACTATCGTTGTTCATTAGCTTAGGATCGACGTTATCAGACAACACCAATCGATACTTATACGACAATCGTACTTTACCGTAGATGTCTTTAGCTATCAGTGTACCTTCTAATCTGTTTGCGCCAGGCAATATCAGATTAGTTACCTCAGACGGCTTAAACAATGCAGTAACTAATATTGAACTGAATGCATCATCGAGATAGTTCTCAGTGATGTCTTTTGATGAGATCATATTACTTACAATACGTGCGCTACCGATGTTGATAACTAACTCCCACTGTTTACGTGGGATTTCACGCATTGTTCTGATGTTCTCATCGATTATAATTTCGATGGCTGCTCTTGACATATGTACGTTCTCCTTCTACTTTAGCGCCTTGGCGTTTCAAGTCAGCGTCACGATACTTGCGCACATCGATACCACGAGCTGCACAGTGTTCGAGTATGTCTAACCAAATATCACCGTTAAATTGGAATCGGAACGGGTTATGGTGCTTGTTAGTACCTTTACGATACAAAGCCATAATGTCCCACATATGTGTGCCTCTACGATACTTATCAGCCAGACCGTGCTCACGTGCAATCTTATAAATAAGCTTTGCGAATACGTGAAACTGATGCAGTCCCTCTATAGGTACACGTGCGATTAGTGGACCATCAGCTAAGAAGTCTCTCCAGTCTCCCAAGTGACCCATAATATCATCATACACCTTAACTGTATCAGTAGCATCGTGAAATCTGATATCAATACCGTCAGCTGCCCATGATGCAAGGTATGCTGGTGACAAATGATCTTGTATTCTATCGCGTAGCATTGCGTTCGCCACATCTTTATCGGGATGCTGATGCATCCCGAACTTCTTGATGTACTCTGGCTCGTAATAGTCGCATGCTGGGATAGATACCAAATAATACCGATGGAATAATCGATCGGCATAAGTATCTATAACCATATTGGTTTTCTCCGCGTTGATGAAATGATTGTAATCAGAATCGGCGTTAGATAGAACCGTCTGATGTACTCCATGGTAGGGATAGCCTTGGCTAAATCAATTAGCTTATTAACGTTCACAGGATCTGATTTGAGCATCGATGCTAATAAACGCTCAATAGTACACATCTTTTCAACATCGCCGCTGTAGAACGCTTCTGAGAGCACATATGTGCTACGACCAATCACTGGGAAGTCTTCTGATTCCTCTTGGCTACCATAATCTACTGTGGTAGGATAAAGTCGATTGGTATCCGTATTTTCGTAAGGGCCTTTCACGATTGGGTACATAACTACTGCATAAGGCGAGTACGTAATATTACGCATTCTAGCATGTACGTTAAATTGCTTCACAGGATACGGTCTAACGTCACGAGTGACGTATCTTAGACTTTCATAGCCTTCTTGCTTTAAAAGCCACCAGAGTGTCTTACAGCGCGTTAAATCGAGTGCTCCGACACCCCATGTGGTTGCAGGCCTTTGGACATCTTCTAATCCGATATATCTGATATAATCAGAGATTAAAGGATCGAATACGGTAGAACCGTCTGCTGTGGGCATACGGAAAGAGAAACGAGCTTGGTCCCAGAACGTGTCTAAGTAGTCACGATGTAAATCATCTAGGATTTCTCCGAGCGTCTCGTATTTCTTTTTCGTGTCTTCATCTAAGAACGGCGTATTAAAATAGTCAAACAAAGACTCATCATAATACATGGTCCTGATTGACTTGGCTTCTAAGTTCTGTAGCATCTCCATATTGTCGATGCCAACTAACTTATAGTCCACACGGTATGCTGAGAACTTGAGATGACTTAGTTTCTCGACATCGGTGATCGTAAAGATACCTGTAGATGCGCCACCAGCATCTGCTACAAACATATCGTACTTGTTAGGCGGCATAACATAATACATGTCAGCGCTACCTACAAGATTAAACTCTTTCGAGTCTGTATCTTGAGACGATGGATTGAGCGGTGATGTAACCCGAAGGATCATATCACGATAGCAATGATATTGCTGGTTAACTGGATTAGCTTTTAAATCCAGCGGACGTAACGTATCATCCTTTCCGACAACGCTGCTATAGTAGACCGCTTTCATCGGGGCACCAGATAAGTGTGGCGCTAATCGAGAATGATCCAAGTACGTGGAATCCACAACAGCTGTTCGCTCAGGGCGTAATACTACCGTGGGTTTAAACTCCGTGGTGCCTTCAAGGTTCTTTCGCTCGCCAGTATTAACACTAACAATTGTATCACCTTGTTTTACCACTTTAGCTTCGCGGCGACCGATCATTAATCTTGTCTCCTAACAATAATCGAGCTGAGATGTATCTGTTTGGTTTTCGGTACGTCATCTAACTTACCGATCTCATCGATAATGTCATCCCAACCGGGCCAATCTGGATTAAAGTCAACATCTACGCTACCATCTGGATGCACAATTGACTTATCGCGAGTAATCCCATCAATCTCCCACCAGTGTACGTAATCGTCTGGCCATTTTGGTTTAACGTACTGGTCGTTCCATGGGAAGATATCTGGGTAGTAGCTATTACGGTTATCGCCAGTTAAAACTGGATACAGACCACCGCCTGCAATATTGTCATTTGGTTCCCACCCAGGGAATAACCATGGGTATTCGATACAGATAATCGGATGGAACTCGGTAACGTACTTTAAGAACCAGCCAATGTTACTTGCAATCGATAAACGTCCGTATGGTGTTGTCTTATCCGTGGATGTATCAATCGTAATTACGAAACGGTATTCCTCGGTTAGGTCAACATCAATGCCCTTAACCCAAACGTTCAAATCTTGGTCGATATGAATCGCTTTATAGAGTGGTCTACGGAATGCATAGATATATGCCTTGAACAACGAGTCTCCGCCAGTTGGATCTTTGGCATACGACATACGGATATAGTCTAATGTCTCTTTGGTAAACTCGATTTCTTCGAAGTCTGCCAGATTGCATATAAACTTATCTGTTGCTGCTGACAAATCAGGTTGTTCTGCTGGCAGTATCTCACCGAACTCTAGGAATGCTACGATCACTTCTTTTTCAGTAGGAGATCTGTGCTCTGTCATAAAGGTCGGCATACCAACAGGTGGTGTTACTATTGGCAATGGTATGTATTCATGGTGTGTGGTAAACTTATCTTGAGCATATACCATATCATCTTTCTGATAGCTCTCGATATTTACAGTTGCTGGTAACTCAGTTACATGCCAGAGGAACTCAGGAATGATTGAGTTATTCACAGTACATGGATAATCGATTGCCATACCTTCTGGCCAACCGATGTTAAACTTATATGATACTCGTGCTGTATACGTGGCATTGGTTTCGTCTTTGTCAGCACGGATTTCACCAAGCCCTTCCATGATTACGTTAATACGACCTAACGTACAACGAACAACCATGCAATCTGCACTGCCGGTATCTGTTGTTGTGGTCGTTACGTTTTTATGCATTATCCGTTTCAGATATTCATCGAATGTCTCTGTCGGAGTAACGCGTTTAGCGCCTGTTAAGTACATTGCCTTGGCAACTGTAATAACTTCATCAGGCACTACGTAAAAGAATGTAGCTTCTGTCTCGAATACGTCACCATACATAGCTGTACGGCGATGCATTGTGTTAAGCCACTCAGATGCAGCCCCACGTGATTGGAACCGTACAGACATATTTACAGTTACGTTATGTCTAGCATGCGCTGGCGTTGCACGAATACCAACTACTGGGTCGTGTAGTATTGGCAATTCAAACTTATAGCCGATTGCACGGTCTATCAGGTTGAATGTATCTCGTTGTTCCTCTATCTCTACTGAGATGCGTTGTTCTGTACCAAATGCGACTTTGGTTGCTTCACCAATCTGTGTATTTGGCTGTGCTTTGTTATCATCGAAGTCTGTGAAGTGTAAGTAATCAGAATCTATGCCTAGTTGCACTAGGGTATTCTGGACTACGCTCAACATACTTGCACGTCTTACAGTGTTACCGTGGTCTGGAATCTCTACAAATATTTTTGGCATGGTCTGAACCTCCAAATGAAACAAAAAGGCAAAGCAGGAGGGGCCGAAGCCCCTCCTGTGGTTTTGCTAATTAATCATCAACGGTATACTTCTTCAGGGAAGCTTGTACAACGCTGATGTTGGCTTGGATGTACGCAGTCGCAGACTTACGGTAGATCACATCCATTTCGACAGCGTTTTCGAAGTTTGCTTTCGCAACTTCTACCGCTTTACGCTTGTCAACCAGCTTAGACGAGTCAACATCTTTCTTATCGAAAGCTTTGCCGAACTGATCTTTCGCTTTGGAGATCTTGGTTTTCAGTTTCTCCATCTCAGTCACAGTCTTGCGACGCTTCTGATAGTACTGGTTCAGAGAAACTGCCGCATCGAACGCTTTGTCCAGACCGTCAGTCATTTCGGACACTTCTGGAACTTCAGGTTCGTGATCTTTATAGGTAGACGCGGTTACGTCAGCCCACTGCCAGCGCTGGTTGCCATCGCCATCAGTGTAGTACAGTACTGCACCACCAGGCATTGGAACGATGCGACGACCTTCTTTGTTGGCTGACGCTGGGAACAGCTTAGACAGCTTGGTGTCATTACCGCGAGAGGTAACGATTTCGATGTCTGCTGGTTTTGGTGTAGATGCACCGCCGCCGCCGTTTACTGCTTGCTTGGTGATCAGCTCGCCAGCAGCGTCCAGGTACCAACCACATGCAACATCCAGTGCATTCATCGCAGTAGCGAACTTGTCGGTCTTGGAGATACCGAGGATGGAATTTACTTTATTACCGGTAGCTTCAACCAGTGGCATCAACTGCCAGCCAGTACCTGCAGCCAGAGTTTCACCCTTCGCTGAACCGCGCAGCTCGCGAACTTTCTTACGCAGTTTTTCGATACGGCCTTTTGCAGACTTACCAACGTTTACGTATTTGTCCCAGATGGCACGCAGGTCGCTGATACGCTTCAGGATCCATTCGTATACGCGTTTGAACACGCCACCAACAGTATCCATAATGCCTTCCAGACCCAGGCGAGTCGCATTCAGGCGGCTGGAACCTTGGAAGTTTTCAACACCCAGCTTTTTACGCTTGATGTTCCAGCGATTAGCAATCGCTTCTACCGCAATTTCGGTAGAACGTGCTGCTGGCTCAGACATACCACCTTCTTCCAGAGAAGCGATAACAACTTCCGCTTGTTCGATAACATCACGCAAGTCTTCTGCCAGCTGTTCGCCGTCGGCAGTGGCAACAGCTTCGTCAGCTTCGCCTTCTTTGGTTTCAACCAGTTGAGTTTCAACGGATTCTTCAGGACGCTCGGTGATTTCACCAGCACCTTCTTCCGCGCTCACTTCATCATCTTCAACGCTTTCAAAACCCAAACGTGTGCGACGTGACATAATTCACTTTTCCTTTAAATTAAAAAATAAAATCATTTGCCCATAAAAAGGCAATGGCGGTGAGTCAGTCACCCACCGCCAGAAGATTAATCTTCGGTGGAGTAGTGCTTCATGGATTCGGTAACGTAAGTAGTTACGCCCTGAATCATGTTGACCGCGGTACGGCGATACATGTTTTCCAGCTCGACCGCAGACTCGAACTTCGCTTTGGCCGCGTAAACTTCTTTACGCTTATCGCTTACCTTGTTAGAATCGACGTTCTTCTTGTCGAACTCTTTGTCGAAGTTACGTTGCTTGCGAGAGATGTCTTCTTTCAGCTTGCGCAGCTGAGTCTGAACTTTTGACATCTTCTGGTAGTACTGGTCCAGAGCAGATGCGGTATCGAACGCCATGTCCAGCATGTTGGTCATGGCAGAAGTTTCCAGCACAGGTGCTTGGTAATCTTCTACTTGTTCGACGGTCATTTCTTTATAAGTCAGGCAATCGCAGTCGTCGCCGTCCTTATATGCGATTACAACACCACCGTAAGTCAGACCGATATGGATACCTTCACGCTTAGCAGAAGGTGGAATCAGAGATGCGAACTTACGCTCACTACCACCGATAGTCCATACCAGCTTGGCATTTTCCAACTGACCGATATCGATCTTGGTGCCGTTCAGCTTGATGTTTGGATCGTCGGAAGTCAGTGATGTAGCGGCTTCGTTCAGTTCTGCTGCGATCATGCTGTTCAGCGCATCGCCACCATTGTTGAATGCTGCACGATCCAACTTAACCACTTTTTCCAGTGCTGCTTTGGTAGAAGCCAGTTTATAGATCTTCTTACCTTCGATCGTTTCATTGGTATCGCGAGTACCGCGCAGGTTCTTAACGCGATCACGCAGTTTTTCGATACGCTTCTTGGCAGACTTACCGGCGTTGGAGAACTTCGCCCATGCTTGCTGAATTTGATCGATCTTTTGCAGGATCCATTTCCAAACACGGCTAGCGCCTTCACGAACGGTATCAACGATACCTTCGAATGCCAGACGAGTTGCATCGCCACGGCCAGAACCTTGGAAGCTCTCGAAGCCCATCTTCTGGCGCTTGATGCCCCAGCGCTTGGCGATAGATTCAACTGCCAGCTCAGTAGAACGTGCAGCGATTGGATCCAGACCGCCTTCGGCCATAGAGTCTTCAACGTTGCGAGCGTGATCTACCAGAGACACCATGTCGCTACCCAGCTGATCAAGGTCAACCGCTTCAACCGCATCAGCGATTGTGTCGTCGGCTACTTCGACCAGGTGTGCTTCAACGGTGTCTGATGGATCTTCGACCAGCGCCAGCTCATCGCTGATTTCAGCGTTGTCATAATCTTCAAAACCTAAACGGATACCACGAGCCATTGGATATTTCCTCAATTAACGTTAATTATCGTTCATCTGCTTGGAAGCAGATTTCTACCATTCTGGCAACGAACAGTAACATCTCTACAAAACCGCCAGGATGTGACACCCACTTAAAGATTAACTGTGCGTCGTTCATACTAAGAGGTGCGGTATACAGGGGTTTTATGAGATTTGAACGTGAAGCGGTGATGCGTGGATCGATACGTGAGGCACCGATTGTTACGGCTGTACCGATGTTACCCACGACATTAAATTTAGTTACTTCTGCGTTGTTTCTAATCGCAGCGGCTACGACCCCGTCCCACGTTACAGCTCGCCCAGGTGCTTTACCCGTCTCAACAAACTGCATAGCGCGATTAAAGTAGTCATATAATGTGCCGCTGGAGGCACCCATATCTTCGAGCAGACGTTTATGATGCACGCGACGTACAGTGTGCATATAACGTACAGCTACACGAATACCCATATCAAAAGCATCATAAGTACGATGTTTATCTCGCCCATAAATAAATAAGTCAGCTACACTACGTGCAGTATTGACATCTTGGATGGTCAGGCGATTAGAATCGGCATCATAACGATCGTCAAGGGCTTGGATGATTTCAGCCATGTCCATGATATCACCCTCAGAGTTTGTATTTCTTGGTCAGCTGCGCCAACTTATAATCCAGATCGCGGATACGCTCTTCGTGGATTGAAAGTTCTTTCTCCAGCGCTACGTCACCTTCACCACGCTCGAGTCGGTTCTTAATTAGCAGTACACGATAGTGCAATGCTTTTTCTTGGGCAGTCAGACGCTCAAACTCTTGTGCTTGTGCTTCAACACGAGACAATCGGTAGTGATACAGCATTGACAGCGGCCAGCTCAGGTTAGCAAAACCGAATGGGTTAGCGTTACCGCCGCCCAGAGCGATTTGTTCTGCTTCACCTTCAGCTGTTTCTGCGATACGCATTTGTGGCAGGGTTTTGATACCGCGCTTTAACTGCTCGGTAGTCATAGCCATGATCTTCAATGCTTCAATGTAGTTTACTGAATTGGCGACGATTGATTCGTAAACATTTGGCGAAATGCCAGATTTACGATCTCGGCCATCCAGAGTATTGTACTCTGTTGCCGTCATCCAGTTCAGCAAAGTCGCAGTATAGGTAACTACGAAATCTACAGTTTCAGCATATTGCAGGATAACTGCTTTGGTAAAGGTCAGGCCGCTACGGAAGATCTTGGTTTCGAAACTACGGTTAGCTTCAGAAATGATCACCGGAATACAATGCTGCATGTTTTTCAGAACTGCTTGAATAGCTTCAATGCCTGAGCAGTCACGTGGTAACTTCAAGTGGTCTTGAGTACGAACTGCTTTAGCGATCTTATTACTGATCTCAATTAGTTCAGCATTCTTCCACTTGTATTCATGTCCCAGTGTAGACACGAACATATCAGTGCCAACCAGGAGGTTGTTAGTGATTTGTTCCTGTGCCGTTTCAAGGTTTAATTTGACTGCCTTAGATTCCATTGAAGGCAACAGTTTGGCAGCGTATTGATACAGGCTCATCGATGACTCCTTAATAAGACGGTGCAGCGCCTGCGGTGTATGCACGCAGAACGTCTTCTACTTCGGCTCCGCCCTTCTTGTTAGCGCGCTTCAACGCATCTACGGAAACGGTTGTTTTCTGGTCAATACCACGGTGATAGAACGTTACCTGTTCCCACTGGGTATCAACTACAACCATGATCATAGTATAAGTTGATTCGAACACACGCTGACGGATTGCGTAGTCGTCCAATTCACCACCCATTTCCAGTTCCAGCTCTTCAGCTTGGCGAGTAGTAAACGCCAGAATAGCGGAAGCGTTGTTTACTGATGGACGCAGTGAGAACAGACCAGACAGGAAGTTCTTAGAACGCTTGCTCAGAATGTGGCGATAGAACTTGGACTTGTCTTTGATGCGAGTACGACGCGCTTCATCGATCAGGTCATTCAACATGATCAAATCGTGGAACCAGTGCAGAGAACCGGCACGCACGCGAATCAGACGCTCTTTAAAAGAGTTGTTGGTGCTGCCTGAGCGCAGGATACCTAACATTGTTGCGTCATCTACGTCGGATACCATCAGACGCACTTGCATGTTTACTGGCTTGCGATTGCCGTTTGCTTCGAATACAACTTCGAATGACTTACCAACAGACAGGTTAGCCAGCTCACGCAGGTCGGCTTGAGTAGTACGACCGAAAGACATACCGCGTTCATCACGAACGTCTTCGATAGCTTCGAAACCGCGCTTACCTGACTTAGGACGCTGTGCGTTTAACAGCATACCGGAGATCTCGGGATTAGGCAGACCATACTGCCAGCTCTCTGTACCCAGGAAGCTGTGTGCTTTTGCACCGGCGCCTAACAGAGAATCCAGTGGATCACGATTGGTGTTGATCTGGTCGAGAATCTCTCTGTCATTAATGCCATCAATTTCTACCAGTGTAGAAATGGCAGACAACATGTATGAAGTTACCAGCGTCAAGCACGACTGCATAATTTCGTTTGAATATGGCAAAGCTGCCACATCAGAAGTTACCAGTGTTAGGAACTCGTTGCGCGTGTTGCTCGATACTTCAATGATGCTATCGCTCCGAGACTGCTTTACCAGTCCCGCGAGTCGACTAATTACCGTGGAGACTACTGGTTGCAGTTCTTCCAACATATGCAAACTCCCAATTTTACGAGGTAGATTATGTCCGACGAATTACCCAATGCACTACTTGATAGCATAGGTGTCGAGGATGCAAGAAAACGATCCAAAGAAAATGTTAGAATCGCCTCTGGGCGCGGCGAAGGAGAGGCTGCAACAGCTGGCCTATTCAGCGGTTTTAACCATAGAAATGCACCTATCGATTTACCGCGCAACACTGACCGGATCGGCTATACCTTCTTTACTCGCACCGATGTTAACTTTGACCTTAACAATATAAAGCGTTCTCGCTTCTTGACAGAAGCACTACGCGCTGGTCATAGTTCGTATACTGCAGCAATTATGGCAATGCTAGATCCGCAATGTGGTATCTTCTCTCAGATGAAGGACACTTACGGTGGTCCAGATAGACCAAACCAAGCATTCATGCCTGAAGGCGAGTATGGTATGGTGGGTGGTAAAATCCACAATGAAGTAGGCTTTGACAACAAGTGTGCATTCATTCCAATGTTGTCTAACCTGCTTGTATCTTTGTCTGGATTCCCTGATTCTTCTCTAGACGTATATCGTACTGAAGAAGGTATCATGCGAGAACAACGCTCATATCCAGACAGTACACGTAATACTAACGGCGCCATTACTCTCTCTGCTACATTCAGTAATATTGCTGGCGACCCAGTCTCTGTCCTGTTCAACATGTTGATTGATTACATCGCACGTGTTAAAGACGGTACGTTCTTACCACGCTGGGAAAACATGTTACAGCGTCGTGCTGATTACGAGATGCGTGTCTATCGTTTATTGACGGACACCACAGGGCGATATGTAACCAAGTATGGTATTGGTAATGCGATGTTCCCATTGAATGATACTATGGGTGCATTTATGAACGTGCCTAATGCCAATAATGGTATCATTGCCGACATCGACCAGCTCAACGTTACGTTTGAATGTAACGTTACTAGTTACAATGACCCAATCATTAAGCAAGAATTTAATGAAGTGGTTACGATGTTCAATCCAGACATGATTCGTGCGTCCAGTTCTAATGCTGCTTTCAAACCACGCAGTGATAAACTTATTAAGCTAGATGGTGCTGCACGTATCTACTGTAACACTCACGGTTATCCGCATCTCGATGTAAATACCAATGAGCTATCGTGGTGGGAATACAGTGATGTTATTGATCGACTAAAAGGTCGCAGTGCCGATCCTGTAGAAAAACAAGCAGTCAATACTTTCACTGGTATACCAGGTTATGTATTACCGCCGGTTGGCGAGGATGGATTAGTCCCACTCGAACCTTGGATACCTTTCTGATTAGAGGTTAGTGATGAGTACAAAGCTTAAAGATGTAGTCAATGAAATGGCTGCATATATCTACAACCCGGATTCATTAATCGATATCGGTCTAGATCGCTTACGCGACTTCAGTGATCCAGATAAAGACATTATGTTGATGGATCCATCTGACCCTGTGGTTTACACGGTTGAGAACTCTGCACTATATGCACATGCTGCTATTACACATGACTGGCATTGCATGACAAAGACGTATCCGCGTTTAGCAATGACACGTGCTGACCTGTATGCGCATATGTCGGATAAGGATCATGTTGATCTCTTTGACCAGCCAGCTTCCACAGTTGCAATGTTGCTAATCAATAAAGAAGAGATTATCAAGCAGGCCGTTCCGCCACAGTCTTCTGGTATGCGTCGCATCATCATTCCACGTGATAGTAAGTTCATGGTGGATGGCTACGCATTCACAATGCAGTATCCTATTGAGATTCGCGTATTGCCGTCTGGTGGTTTACGTATCGTGCAACTTAACGATAGTGAATCACCGGTCCGTGTAATGGACACCAACAATATCGACTGGATGGAAGTAAATAAGGAAGTAGAAGGACGTGCTTATACTTGTATCGCTATCAATATTCCAGTGATGCAATATGATATTCGTTCAACTATCTCTCCGTTAGTTACCGGTATGTCTTTCGCTCAGAAATTTGCGTACGAAGATAAGTTCTACTTTGCACGCGTGTGGATGCGGACTGGGAAAGAGTGGGTTGAGTTGAAAACAACTCATAACCAGTTAGCTATCAACGTAACAGACCCAACAGCATACCTGCAAGTTAACGACGGTACGATTCAGGTTAAGATTCCTGATATCTACATCCGTCAAAAGCTGGTGGCTGGTGAGATTCGTGTTGATGTCTACACTACCAAAGGTGTTATGTCTGCTGACTACGGCGGCTACAACTCGGATGCCTTCACAATGGCTATCCGTGATATCGGTGGTGAGATAGATCCATACCTGATTACGCCATTTGAGAAACTGACTTTCCGTCAGGTGTATTTCCAACAGCGTATATCTGGCGGTCGTACTGCTTTAACTTTCGAACAGTTAAAGAACCGCGTAATTGACAATGCCGTTGGTCCACGCAAGATCCCAATTTCAGAAAGTCAGCTTGAAGCTACATTATCTGATATGGGATATACGGTAGATCGCTCTATTGACTTCGTAACTGACTTACAGTTCCATGTTTCTAAAGAGTTGTTGCCAAGCACCGTCAAAGACCTCACAACACCGTGCGGTTCTACCAATGGGATTATCCGTACAACCTTCACTGATCTCGTTAAACAGCCTTCTGTGTACGATAATGGACGTCGTATTACATTAGGGCCTAAAACACTGTACGAAGATCAATTCGGTACATATGCCGTGCACGAAAAGACTGTTGATGACTTGCATCTATTACCAGCAGTTCAGCGTGCAGACTACATTAATGGTCGTCGACTGTTCTTCAGCCCGTTCTATTATGTACTGGATTCGAATAGCAATGTGTTTGAGGTGCGTCCTTATGATTTGGACTCTCCTGCAATCACAAGCAAGGAATTCATCGAGACTAATATCTCTCTTGAGTTGGATATTGGCGTTGGTGAGTGTCGGTTATCCAAAGAAGACGATGGCTACCTACTGCGTATTGTAACGCGTTCAGGTGACGCTGTTAAACAATTGGATAATGATCAGGTGGAAGTACAGTTGTGCTTCCGTGCACGTAACTCTGAAGGATGGAGCCGCTTAGATGGTAAACTGGTTGGTTATTATGGCGACGATAAGCCAGAACGTGTATATGATTTCCCAATCAAGTCAACTATGGACATTGACAAAAACCATGATTTGATTGTGCGTAACTTTACCATCAATGGTACTCAAGTAACTGACCAGGCGCTACGGTTAGATGCTGAGTTCCATATTGTATTTGGTGTTAATGGTTACACTACACCGAACTACAAGCCAGGTAACATCGAAAGTATCCTCTATCCTAAAACCAATGCTACTAAAGGCGTAACTCATGAAGTGATTCATGTTCACCTAGGTGATCACTTGAAAGCACTGTGGGCCAACTGCCGTAGTGATACTGGTGGTGCTGAATATCTGTTACATGATACAGATGTTCCAGCGCGGTATGCGTCACGTGTATACAAACGGGAGAACGGTGTATTCGTTACAGAAGTCGGCGAAGATGGTCAGAAACGTTTGGTTATTGAACATGAAGCTGGCGATATCCAGTATGAGCCAGATGGTGTAACACCAGTAATTCAGTTTAAAGCAGGTACACCGGTTTATAGCAACGGTCAACCTATTGTACTTAATGAACGTACTATCTTACGTCGTTTAGAGTTGTTCTTGTTAGATGGTCGTTACGCTGTTTGTGACCAGCCTGACGTTATGGACTACGCTAAGCAAGTTAAAGAAGACTTGAAGAAGTCGGTATTGTTTGATCTTGAATTTGTTAACAAAGCCAAGCATAGTCAAACCGATTTCTTTATCTATCCACGTAACAACATGGGTAAAGTCTGGGTACGTTATGCGGATAACACTCAGAATCAGATTCCGGCAGAGCTGGCATTTATGTTCGAAGTGTATGTTAGTGAAACTGTACGTACTGACTTTGTCCTTACGTCTAAGATCACTGACACTATCCGCAGTACTGTTAATAAACTGCTTAAAGACTCGACAGTATCCGTTTCTAAAACATTGGATACTATTCGTAAATCTATTTCGGATTCTATTGTGGATATCGAGATGGAAGCGTGGGGAGATGAGCAGGATCAGAAGGTTTACACAATGATCAATCCGAAAGATCAGTTGACTATGAGTAAAGTCGCGTATGTAACGCCAGATGGGTTTGTTTCATTGCGGGATGATGTTCGTATCAGCTGGGGTCGTCTGGATGAAGACCTGAAAAAATAAGGTAAAAAGGAGAGGGGCGTGAGCCCCTCTCAATAACTGTAACCCGTCACAAAATTGATAACGAAGTGCGATTGCGGGCGTCACTAAAATATCCCACATGCCAACTGAAAAGCGCACGCACATACTAAAAGAGTTAAAGGTCGGTTTGCATTACCACAAGCATCGTCTCGGTTGACTTCTGTGCAGCCTCGATGTTGCGACAGTACTGTACCATATCCCTTGAACTCTCCACAGCTGTCTCCAGGAACATACGGATAGATTCCATGAAGTTACCTGTGATGCCGTGACCAGGACCAATCATTAAGCGCTTCTCTTTCTCGGTTAACTCGTTAGCAATCTTACGAGCAACGATAGCTTTGCGCTCCAGACGTTTTGCAGTTACTTCGATTTTGTTATTGAATCGAGCAAGCTCACGACTCTGGCCTTCCATACACGCTTCGATTACCTTCTCACGGTTTTCGATCTTCAGACAGTGACGGATAAGGTCAGCAATCCGATGGATCTTAGCCGGGAACAAATCAGGGCCGCGGTTGATAGACTTCGGTAGGGTGTTGTTGAACCGACTTTCACGGCATGCTTCGAAAGTCTTATTCCACAGTAGTACATCAGACGGTGTATGTCCTAGCTGATTTGGGCGATGTGCTTGGACAGCCTTGTACTTAGGTTCTTTTAGTCCTAAGTTAACCATGAACAAATGCGGACTTTCTGGAGCCGGAGAATTGCGCACCATTGTCA
Source organism: Clostridium sp. (assembly GCF_051656525.1). Classification (GTDB taxonomy): domain Bacteria; phylum Bacillota; class Clostridia; order Clostridiales; family Clostridiaceae; genus Clostridium. The sequence continues at coordinate 39,753 of NZ_JBOGCC010000278.1, forward strand.
TTACACGGTTACGCTCTTCTTCAGGACGTGTCTTCAGCCAGGTGATGTTGTTTTCATCACCGAACATTGTCCGTAACATACGACCCATCATATTCGTGAACTCTTTGTCTTCCATGAGATCATCGAATGATTTGTCCAGGTTCTTGGTGATTGCCTGAAGCATCTTAGTTGAGTCATCTACGATAATCTCAACACCTTCCATCATTGCACCTGCTTGCTCCAGGTCTTTCCGACGGAAGTACTTGTCCATCTGGATACGTGCAGGCGATTGAGTAGAAGAGTCGTACCGTTGACCATAGCGACTGGAGTCAGTTACTTTTGTGTAACCGTGCGCTTGGTCGTGTGAGATGCACGGTACCTTATCCATGAATCCGCAGAATGAGAAATCGAATACTGCGTCAGGATGGATGATCATATATAGCGGTAAAATGAATGCTGGGTCGTTGTTCTGTCTAGCCACATCAGCATCAGTGCAATGTGGGAACAGGCGACCAAACCAAGTCATTAGACGCGCATACACAATCGAGGCTTGTTCTAAATTATAACGATCGTCTTGAGTGACGAGCTTCATCAGTGTTTCCACGGTATGTGGAGCACTATCATAAGCGCCGTACTCTTCAGCCATTCGTTTAAGTTCGGGCTGTGGATTACGCTGAATCTCATCAATCCAGTTCTGTGCAGTTTCCATCTCTTTGCTGAGACGGCTCTCTGCTTCCTTCTGGAACTCCCGCGCTTTACGCGATGCGTTGCTACCGCCACCGCCTCCACCGCCTCCGCTGCTGCTACCAAACAACCAACTGAAGATCTTAATCAGTAATGTGAAAACTAAGCCAAACCCCAGGATCACCGACAGCAATTGCTTGAAGTTAATTGCTTCGAGTGCCAACTCACGTCCAGTGTTAGATGGGTTAACTGTTAATTTTCGAGAATCCATACCTCGAATAGAGCCTCCTAAGAGGCTCTCTAATCCAAGTCCAGATTCGCGGCAAATGCCCTCATTACCGATACGTGTCTTGTAGCGTTCTAACTCTTGAATGAGTCGTTGGTTATCTTCGACCGCCTTAAGCTCATTATCGATATCGAGTTCCATTATTGCTCCCGGATAATACCTGAGATGGTTTTGGAGAATGGACCAATCCAAGCGTTATACTTGTCGGTCAGGTCTTTACCTTCGAACACTGTCATCTGCTTACGATGTTCTGCGAAGTCCACGATAAACATCGGAGTGTTAACGATGTTATAGCGCATCAGCCAAATATCACGGATTGTACGCATGATATAATGCGTGTTACATAGCTGAATCTCGTTGATATCAGAAACGATTTGTTCTGATACTTCACGAGCTACGCGATCGAAGTAAGTACCGGACTCTTCAATCTTGCCGATTGGGCAGATTGTTGAATACGCTACCGCAGCCGATACGATATTGTTAAGCAAGAAGATACGTTCTTTACCTTGCAGTCCAGAGTTTGCTTGGAAGTTGCGTACAACTTCACGTAAGCCCAATGCTGACATGCTTTACTCCTCAGAATGAATCCAGTTGTGCCTTAGCCACAAAAAGATCGTTGTTCATTAATTTTTCCAGGGTCTGCTGGAATTCACGTGAAGCTTTGATCTTACGGCCTGTTGGAATCAGGTAATGCCAAATCGCTTCCAGTACATCAGGCTTATCTTTCAGAGTAGCTAATGCTTCATCCAGAACTTTGATGTTTGAAACGATCGCATCACGTGCATCTGTGTCGGCCTGCTTCAGAGAGCCAACCATTTCATTACGAATACGGTTGAGTCGCTCCTCTGGATCGTCGTAAATCTTGAACTCTGGGTTACATCCCACAATCAAGACTGCAGACAGTAGACTGAATAATGCAAAGCCAGACACTGCCAGATAAACCAGAGATGCCAATACAATCACAGTACCGAAGACGTTAATCAGGATGTGTGATAATGTACTGCGAGTAGAAGAACTACCGTACATCTGATAGATCTTGGCTAACCCAGTACCTAACTCTGCGCCAAAACCATGACGTGTGGCGAATTGGTCAGATACGAATTCAAAACCACGCAGTGTGTACATCTCATCACCTTCAGCACTACGACGCTGCTTAACAGTATCGGATACCAAGTGGATGAAGATAGACTCTGCTGATTCGGAATTACAGATTGTCTCTTTGTCTTCCAGCGTTGCATCGACCGCTTTCTCATATGCAGTCAGTAACTTAACGCGATCTACGTCACGCCCAGTCTTGAGGACCTTCTGCGTGGTATAGAGTGCAGCGTAGTTGATACCCACCAGCTCAATCAGGCATTCAAAGTAGTAGAATACGTGACCGATTTCATGAGAAACAATTGCAGCAACTTCTGCATCGCTGAAGCGTTCGGTGTTTTCCAACAGACCGCGTGTGATATATAGAGGCACAGACATCTTACTGAATGTACCTTCTACTCGGGCGTTCTTACGGTCGATAATCCCGTTAAACTTACCGTTGGTGAAGTTTAGGACCTGTTCCAAATCGGTATTCGATTGCCAACCGCGCATGAAGTTCGGTATCAGCGGATTGTTGCGATCAAGCGATGGTACATACACGTACGCATTAACCAACGGTGTCATATCGCACTTAACACGAATGTCAATACCGGTTTCTTCTTTGATGGCTTGCATAATACCACTGGCATTAACGCCTTCAGCAGTATACACGCCAACAGAACGCAGTTTATGCACAGCATCGATTAACCGAGACTTCAACTTTGAATTCATCTGATAAGCGATTGCTTCATTACCGATACGGTATTCTGGCATGAACTCAAATAGTGGATGTGAGTATGGCATCAGTCTTTTTCCTTGAACTTATTGGAAATGTCGGCCAGTACATTTGAGATCTGGTCATACGTTGACTTGATACGCAGTGCGTAGCCAGCATGCTTGGTGATTGACTGTGCCAGAGCAGAGTAAGCCATACCAATTTCAGTATTGCCGTCAGTCTGGATCGTGGCCATGTTCTTGGCATCGCTTTCGGTAAAGTCAGACTTACCTAATTCTGATGCGCAAGCGCTCCACTGCATAGCCATTGCTGCGATACATCGTTCAATACCTGCACGGACACCGCTACTGGAATCATCGTACATTGCAACGGTCTTACCGAACTCTTCTTCGCCGATTGCTTTCTGCTGTGCAGACAGACCAGAGCCAGGCAAACCAGCATAGATGGAGTAAGTACCTTTTGAGATGTCTGCCAGAGTATTGTGGGTTGACTCTGACACTTCACCGACTTTCTTGCCTTCGATGATATCACGCAAAGTAGGGTTCTGTGTCCACTTAACGCCAAGCAGCTTGGTCAGCATTGTCTTCAGGAAGCCTTCCTTAGCGTTACTGTCTTTGAACTCACTAACGCTTACAGTAATGCCGCCTTCTTGATACGCCTTGACGATTTCGCTTACACGCTTGTCAATGGAATCGCCATCTGCCAACGGTTTAGCCACCAGCGGTATCAGCTTACATACCCATGATACGTATTCGATCAGGCCTTGGAGCTCTTGCACTTTGACCATGTCTTGTACTAACCAGTACTGAGGTACGTTTTCTTTCTTCTGCAATAACTGATACAGAATCGGCAGTGCCCCATCACCGAACTTAGGATCCATCAGTGTGATAACGCGGTCACAAAGCGCAGCTGTGGTGGAAGGTTGGAAATCAAACTTCTTAGCACAACCAATCGCATAGTTAACTACGCCGACAACTGTTTTGTCCTTGCCTGCGGTTTTCTCTTCCAGTAGCTTTTTACTTTCATCATCGGTTGGTAACGCGATGCTTGATACTTTGGTAGCGTAGTTGCCAGACGCTTCTGATGCAGTACCATTACTGGATTTATCGGCCGGCTCTTTCTTAGAGCTGTCCATCTTGCTGCGAATCCATTTGTAGAATCGGTATAGTGCATAGCCTACACCACCAGCCAATGCTGCACCAACTGCAATAGTACCGCCAGTGCCGAGCATACCGGCAGCACCTTTTGCGGCTGCAGCCACATCAATTGCTTCCATCGCTAGCTTACGGCCAGTATCTGATGGATGCATTGTCAGCTTACGAACGTTGATACCGTGGCCTACTAAAGAACCAGGTGATACTTGTTCGGCAGCATAATACAGTTCACGAGACATGCCATCACGTGCGATTTGATTACGGATATTTTCCAATCCTAAAATCGTATCGGCGTGTGACGACTTGCCTGTAATACTGTAGTTCTGTAGAGGATCGAACTCATCCATTAAATAATACTCCTGTCGATATTATATGTTTGGGAAGCCGGGATAACGATCATGAAACTTAACCCAGAAGACATTTTAGGCATCGAGTGTAAGCACGTTGCTTACGCTCAGTCAACGGTCAATTCGAGAGACGATCTACTTCTAGTCAAGGAAGTAATTCATACAAAAGACAACCGTCATATACCACGGGTACGTCTAATTGAGAACTATCAGTATCCGTTTTATATCACCAGAAAGCCATATCGTAATCACAAGGACAAAAAAGAAGCTGAAGAGATAGACAAGTTACAGAAATACATGTGTAACCGTGCCACAATGCACGAGAAAATTCAGTTAGCTTTAGGCGATCGTATGGCTAACCCACGCAAGCGTCTTAAAGATGTTTGTAGTAGCCCGTACGTGTATGGTGCAGACTTGTTACCTGCTACACACCTCAAGTCGATGTATCGTGATAAGTGGCCTAACCTCGTAACCCGGAACAAAGTAGCTGTACTAGATACCGAGCGTGATGTAGTATTCGGTACTAACGAAACTATCATCGTTACGCTAACAATGGGAACTGAGAAATACATTGGTGTCGTAAAGTGGTGGGCTGATAAGATCACTGCTAAGTATGGTGATATCAAAGACACGTTACCTGCTAAGTTTAAAGAACTGCTCTCGGTTATTACCGTGCGTGATGACAAGAGTAAGTTAAAGCCTAAACCGCAGAAGGTTTACGATGTTCCTAAGGAACGTGGCGGCGACATTACACTGTTCTTAGGTGACACTCCGGGACATATTGTTTTAGAAGCACTTAGACTAACGCATATTTGGCGTCCAGACTTCGTTGCTATCTGGAACATGGACTACGACTTACCTCACCTTACCAGCGCATTGGCTAAGATTGGCATTGCTCCTGAAGATGCATTCTCAGACCCGATGGTTCCTGACGGTTATCGTAGATTCTGGTACAAACAAGACAAGCTTATTAAAGAGACTAACTCCAAGTCCATTAGTAAGCATCCTGCTGACTTGTGGCACGTAGTTTATACAACTGCTAGCTACTATATCGTCGATGCCATGTGTCTGTTTAAGAAAATTCGTGTTGCGTCAGGTAATGAACCTGACTATACATTGGATGGTGTTCTTAGTCGTCATATGGGTACTCGCAAGTTACGTATTCCTGAAGCAGACAAGTACTCTGGTCTGAAGTGGCACGTTGTTATGCAACGTGATTTTCCTTTGGAATACTGTGTCTATGCATTATTCGACTGTATATCTATTGAGATGCTGGATGAGAAGACTAACGATATCGGTCTTACTATCTCAGTACTTATGGAAAGTAGCGGATACGATTACTTACCATCGTTACCGCGTCGAGTGGTGGACGTATTGCACAACGTATGGCCTAAACGTGGATTTATCCCAGGCTGTGTGGGTGCTGACATTACTTCTGAGCTTGACGATGATGTGGTTGGTATTAGCGGCTGGATTTGTACGCTTAACAGCTACTGTGTTGTTAACGACGGACTGTTCTGTATTAGCGAGGTACCTGAACTCAGGACTAAATTCCGGGTACAGACTAACGATGCTGATATTCTACAGGCGTATCCAACAGGCGAAGTAATATCGAATGGTAGTAAGAAGACTACTATCATTGAGGTTATCAATATCGATGGTGTTGATGACCAGACACGAAGACAGCAAGGTATCAACCTGACCGGTGGTCAGATGAATGCTGTAGAGATTGCAATCGAATTGGCCGGCTGTGCATCCTTCGAAGACTGGGATGAGTACTTTAGCCAGAGATTTAACTTAGATGATGAGGATAAAGCAGCGTGAAACTTTCAGAAATCTCGGCATTATTTAAAGACGAGGAACGGGAGGCAACTAGTACTGTCTCCAGTACCTTAGAACGTGAATATTCGTTCTTTGGTAAAGTTGACGTGGCTAAACTGGTGACTGGGTTTAAGAATGACCATGAAGTCACCAGCCAAGTGTTCATTGAAGCGTCACTAGGTGGGGATCGTGAGAACGGTAAATTACGTTTACGTCATTTCCCTAATAAGAACAAGCAATCTACAACTAAACTGGAGCGCAAGCTTAAAATCAGTGAAATGGAATCTATTGAGGAGACCGTAGAAATACCTGTTGGTTTCCTTAAGCCTTTGTTCCTATTGTCACAGTCGATTACTGCGCGCGTTCGTTACTTTGTTCCGGCTAAGACGCCGTCTGGCGTACAGATCAAATACAAAGACGGTACACTGCTGATGTGGCAGATCGATCTGTTCATGGATACATTGAATCCAGACGACAACCTTGACCTAGCTACTATTTCACCATGGGTTAAGATCGAACTGGAAGTTCGTGATATCGTTCTCGATGTTGCGGATGTACAAGATGCAATTCCTATCGAATGTGAGCAGGTTATTGATGCGCGTACCAAAGACGATAGTGAGCGTCAGTTGATCGATGCGCTATATTCTACCGTTTATAACCTGAACGGTAAGACCATGGAGCAACCACAGTTACCACCCGCTGAAACTGCCCCTGCGCAAGACACACCGGCTAGCACCGGCGATAATGATGACGATGATTTTGATTTTAACGGTAAAGGCGAACCGGCTCCAGTTACTGAGCCAGAACAGCCAGCTGAACCAGCTGAGCCTGCAGCTGAGCCTGATAATGATGACGACTTCGACTTCGAAGGCAAAGGTGACAAACCAGCAGAGCCTGCGGCTGAACCAACTCAGCCTACCGAACCACCGGAACCAGCAAAACCAGAAACAGACGACAATAGCAGCAGTGATGAATTCCAGTTCTAACTGTAGCAAGACAAAAAAAAACAGGGAGCCCCGCAAGGGGCTCTCTGCTATTCCACACTTGCCAAATCTAAGATTTGACGAGCGCAGTCCGCGGTAAATTTCTTTCGGAGTACTAAGTATACTCTATCATAGAAGTCCGGGATAATGGATGCAGCAGTGGATACAATATTTGCGTTGCATTCACGCAAAGTAATTCGTACCAATCCAACTATCTTGTCAGTGTGACCATTCGGAATAAACGTCAAATGGTTACTGAGTTTGGATAGTTCTGATTCTATCAATGCTGCGGCGATGCCCTCCACACCGCCAACAATCACTCGATATAACCTACATCTGGAGACACCGATATCTTTAGCGATATGGTCTACTCCTAACCCCCATAACGGGTCTTTACTTGCGACCCGCACGTATTCAATTGCTGCATTAAGAACGTCCGATTTGTTCTTATACATCAGAATTCCCTAAAGATAATTGCTTTGCACATATCTTCGTCTAGCCGCAAATCTTCCAGACGCTCCACCATGCTCCACACCGCATTGGCATTAGCTGGATTACGATTCATATAATCAGTAATAACTGCCATGTATATAGGCGTTAGCTTACTGAAATACATCGAGGCTATCACATGTGCACGCTCACCTTTGAGAAGTTTAGCATATGCCTTTGACAGCAAGTACAGGTAGTTGTTAGCTACCAGTTCCTCTATCGTCATTCCAGCTTTGTAAAACATGTTTCTGCGGATACCGGCTTTATCGCAGATCTGTTGAATAGACAATGCCTCTCTATAATCACCCTGCACGTACTTGTGCATATTGATTATTAAGTGGCGTAAAACTTCCGGGGCGGTAGCGCGTGGTTTAAGATTCACTTAGAACCTCGCACGAACGCGATTGAAGCATCAGAGCCAATACGTGCAGCAATACGTACTGCAGTACGGAAAGTTTCAAATGATAGCGATGGGCAAGTGATATGCCATTTAACCACGGCGTCATCAAAACCGCCTGTGTTGAGCGGCATACGCTCTGCCATATCTAATACAATACTTGGCAGATTGCTTAACGTTGCTGAAATTGCGCCCATATAAGCTTCGATAGTTACTGGGGCTATCTGCGAATTGATCTTATTGCTGACTTCCTTCTCAGCGTCTTTCCACAGTTCTACAGCAATAACATCGATATCATAGAAGTAACGATACAGCGAGGTGCGCGTTACTCCAGCTGCCGCTGCCAACGAACCGGCATCAACAGACGCTGGTGTTATATACTTAAAGTATTCGTTCGCTACAGCTTTCACGTGATCTACGCGAGCGCGTGAGCGCTTCTGATTTGGGATGTTTCGCATTCTATTTCTCCATTAAAAAATCGTTGTGTTACTTAGATGCCACAGTACTGTGGCTTGTTAAAGATCTCACACTCCCAGTCTTTTGGGAGCTTTCCACGTAGATCCACTACCGACCAGAGCTCAAAATCAACTCTGGTAAAGTATCTTCCATCGATGAAGAAGCAAGTCTTCTCTGGATATAATGCAGAGTGACCAGCCAATGCCATTCTTGGCACCTTTGATTTCAGCACTGCTTCAGCTTCGGCCGGTTCTAACCGAAGCTGTGGGAATCTTTTATACACGCGATATGCTTTATCGCTTGCATATGGGAAAGGTTTACGCTTACCATCCCATAGCTCTTTCTCCACTACTGCCACTTTCTCAATAGTGGCATTTTCAATCATTGTATCATGATTGAACCGTTTCAAATCCTTCATATCTAATCTCCAAGATTAGTGCATTCTGCACTTTGGAATAGTAATATGATTTAATCCAGGTACACCCACGAATTTACCAATCACTACCAATCGGCAGACATCAGTTGCTGAATCGTCTAATCGATTCTTAGGTGCAGTGCACTCATTGATGCATGCTCTTAACCAATCGGCATTTACGCCGTTGGTTTCGAACTGGGTTTCAATTTTAAGACCCGCATACATGCGGGAAGCTGGTACTTGAATAGTCATGATGCGAGTCCTCAATCCAAAATTAGTAACGTTATTGTCACTGTTCACCAAGATAATATATGTCTGAAAAAAATTTCATTATAAACCTACCCCTTTCGGGGTAGGCTTTAGTTTTTATTCTTCAGGGAAGAACGAATCGATGTTCAGACGTGTTGCTTCTGAAGCATACAGTGAAACCGCATAGCTTGGGTTAGCGCGACGACGCACTGCTTTCGGGTTAACTGTTTCAGCATACACTGTCATCAGATGCAGCATACGAATCATCAGCTCACGCTCTGATGCCTTCAGGTGATGTACGTTGGAGAAGACCAGCGTACGCTCGAATGCACCGGTTTCAGACGACTTGATGGTATCCAGCAAGTGCTGCAATACTTCATGGACGTCGTCACGGTTCAGTGTAGTCAGGCTACGGAACGTGTTGTATAAACCTGAAGTAGCGCTTGCACGCAGCTGTACGTTTTCTGCAACCTTACGACATTCGTGGTTAAAACGATTGATCGTATCTTTACAGATAGATACACGCGCCGGATTATGTGCCGGGCCAACTACCGCAACTTTATTAAACATGTCAGGGTTGGCTTTACGCAGAGGCGGCTTGTCATTTACCGGGTTTTGTGCTTTCGGTTGCTGAACTTCACGACGCTCTTTCTGCTGAGGTGCTGGGTTCTTCTTTGGTTCTTCCAATGGCATCTCTACGCCATCTTCGGCTTGAGCTGCATCGGTGTTCAACAGTTCTTCTAATTCGCTATTCATAGTTGCCTCAACGGATATGTCTACGGAAATCATACTCAGCCGTATCCTGTTCGTTACCATGCATCGCACTCATAAAGCCGTACATGATATATGATTGTATCTGTGTGATACCTGATGCTGCACCACGTTCGGTCTTGGACATGATGTGGCCTACGCAGTCAGCACAGAAACCAGGTGGCTTATGTTTACATAGTAATGGTCGACGCATCTGGATTACTTTACCGACATCAGACTTGTCAATCGGCATTGCTTTACCAGTAACCATCTTGTTGAATCCTGCATCGATGCCGTATAGCTTCAGACTATGGTCATCAAGCTTAATGGTCTGCGTAATTTTAGTACCGCATGGTTCAGGTGATACTTTGATGTTCTGTGTGATCTGCATGTAGTTAGATACACCGTAACCACCTTTTGCAGTATCCGCACCACGGTCAAAGGAACCTTGACGAGCATCGTTAAACAATGCAGGTAGTTTATCTGTTGGTATACCTTCATCCAACGATTCAGTGATTAAGTCATAATCACCATCTTCGTGGAACGCATCTACTGCACCGAACATATACAACTGCTTGAATCGACGAACCTTAAGTGTTGCGCCAGACACATAGAAGTCGAGTGACTCACCGTCTTCTGCCAGATATTTCTTGTCAAGCTCAACTGCCTGCTTACTGATCTCTACCAGTTGTTGACGCGTTGGCTTGCCACCACATTTAGCAAGTTCAGCTTTGATGAATTTCCGAACTTCTTTAGACGCGATGAATGTACGCTCACTACCGGTTGGTGCAATCAGTGGCGCTAACGATGTCAACTGAGATAAGGCGGTCAAATGGTTTTCTACATTTGATGCTTTAACTAAGTTAGTTCCATTAGTGTCTACATCATCATCGACTGTGCGGGGAGCGAAGATTGGTACTAAAGACTTAGCATTCATCTTCTTGTTCTGGAACTCTACCTTGTCCCCGAATGGCCAGATTACGCAAATCCAATTATAAATGGCTCGGCCGTACGTTGTACGAATTGGCTTAGGATGATTAGGGAAGTGATCAGCTGGAAAATCCATTGCGTATCTAAAATCATATAACGGTTCTCCGGCTTTAGCATCTTCAATGATAGCCCAAGCCTTTAGTTGTCCATCGTAATAGTAAATACCGTCCTCACGATAATCAATATCGTAAGGTTCCGGCACGAAGTCTGGCGGCAGTCTGGATACGTTAAAGATCGTAGATGTCCACGATCTCCATTTCCAGCGTTCTGCTTTACATGCCAGCAGAAATAGATCGAATTTCTTCATCGTGTTCTTTCTCTACATAGTTATAGATATCTTTGAGTAACATATTAGCTGCTTTACAGATAGCTAGGTTATCACGTGGTTCATCTGATTCGATTAACAGATCTGCGTATTTACAGATCAAATCATAGCCGTCAGTATAGAACGCTTCACGTCGAACAATGAGACCAACAATCGCCTCGGAGATATTCTTATAATATTGCTGAGGTGCCAGTTCTTCATATTCGTAGTCAATCGTAGACATGATGGCTTCGTCGGCTACTTCAATCCCAGAGATCGTATATGCAACAGCTACTGGGTTAGTAGGGCAACGCTTGCAGAATTCACGGATAAGGTCAACGATCTTCTTATCCATACGTTCTGGATTGTCATCACCTTCTGTCTTCATCTTGTGATTTACGTAATTAATCAGCATTTTGTATACACGGTCTTCTACGCTAGTAATCACATCCATATACTTGGATGGTTCTAGTGTACCGGATACTACTGCTATTACTGTGGATAATCCGAACGCTGACTCGGAAGAGATCATGTCTATTAGTGACTCGTAGTCTTCCCAATTGTCAATCGTTATAAAGATTGTTGTGATCATTTCAAGCAGAATGTCAGGTTGGCGATGTACATCGTCATAAACAACTTCAATGCCGGCATCACGTAGATGGTTACACCCCGCCTGAATAATTATGGCTTCGATCTTGTCGATGCGGCCAATAATATCACGATCGTAAATGTATTGTGGTAGACGGCATGCAAACATATCCACATAGCCTTCGTCTTCCAACAGGTCATGCAGTGAGCAAATTATCTCTGCACGGTGTTGTGTGCGCTCTGTACAAAGCGCATCGTATAGATCACTCATAATTGCTCCGGTTATTTGCAACATGTTCTTTATTAATATGGTCAAAAGAAACTAACCATCAATAAGGTATTCTTTAATGAAAGTCACTAAATCAAAAAAGACGAATCGTCACAATATTCCTAAGAGTGTTCGCCGCAAACTGCGTCAGAATGCCGATAAAAAGCGTGTGGCGCGTCGCGAGAAATTGGCGAAAATCAGGATGACTTTACGATTCTCAAACAAAGCTACTCATGTTGAGTATATTAACAACTACATCGCGTTGATCGATGAAGACATCATGCGGATCAGCAATGCTGTTCGTCCTGTCATTGACTTCATGGACAACGTACACGCCAACCCTAAAGCTGCAGAGTGGCTGGTAGCCAATGAAGAACGCGTTGACGTTTTCGGCGACCAGCTCTTGTTGATCGATGCACACCTGATCAATCTGCGTAAGGTACGTAACGAAGCTGAAGCAAGTCGCGTTAAGTTCGAAGCGACTGAATACGAAAACCGCGAAGATATGCTGGCTGATGCTTATGCAATTATCCTGTCTGCGGCGAGCGTTATTGAACAGAGCCTGATTGTTGACAACCAGATCGCTGATCTGTTTGAATCAGTATCAGAACTGGAAGTTAATGACATTTTAGGAGCTGAAGAATGAAACCACGTAGCGTCCTTCAATTCGAAGAGCCAATTGATGAAGGTATGCCGGTAGATATGCCGGAGCTGGAATCAGAACCAGAAGAAGAAGAGTCCGCGGCGCCTGTAGAGGCGCCAAAAGAACCTTCTGAAAATGACGGTAAAAAAGAACAGGCTGAAGAGCCACCTAAACCTTTTAAGGTTCCTTTCCGCCCAATCGCTGTTGACGAGTCTGCGGTATTGGAATTCGGCGAAGGCAAGTTCCGTATTCCATTAGCTATGGTTGATATCTATCGTGGCGTTGGCGGCGGTACTCTTTCTGAGCCAATCGAAGTTGCGTTCATGCGTAATAACGATAATGCGGATCTTATTGAAAATGGCGTATTCCAGGATCAAATGGATTATGCTTATCCAATGACCGGCTTTATTGACCGTACTGCGGTTGATGGCTCCAAGTGGTCAAACAACGTTATTGTTGGTGAAGATCATCGTACCAGTCCTTCTGCGGTTCGTCCGAAAGGCAACGACCTGATGGGCATCTTCAGTGCCAGTAACCAATTGGGTCAAACGACTAAATGGACTTTCCATAACACTGGTGTTGTTATCCACATGCGTGCTGCACTCGATAGTGAACTGATCAATATCGAAATGCAATTGCTTGAAGATCGTGCTCGTGTAGGTCTTGAAACACACGGCGTGTGCCTGACATCCGACATGGGTGTTCATATCGGACTACTGGTTGACTTTGCACTGAGCTTAGTCGTTAAGACCAACGTTCCTCACGATGGTAATATCCAGGCTGCACTGCGTAGTAAGTTGCGCGGACGTGAATCAATTGAGATTCTGTTGGCTGCGGTACTTACCTCAATGTATCCTCATGGTTTCCCGTGGGCAATTACCTGTAGTAATGCCGGCTGTGCATTCCGTGAAGCTACTGACATTTTCTTCGCTCGCTCACAATGGGTAGACAAGTCACGTCTTACTGAACGTTGTCTGACTATCCTGCATCGCAACACTCTGAGTCTGCCGGACAAAGAGTATGATGATTATCAAGCTGAGCTCCCGACTTCTGTTGGTAAGTTTGAGTTTGGTAATGTGACTTACAACTTTGCATTGCCTACAATCACCGACTATGCTTATGCTACACGTCGCTGGTTAAACGTAATCGAAAAAGACAACACTGAATCACTGGCACGTATCGATACTGATGCGCAGCGTGAAGCTTATCTGGATTCTCAGAAAGCTAGCCGTGCTATGATGCAGTATAGTCATTATGTTTCAAGCATCGACATCGAGTACGGTGGTACTGTTAGTACTATTGTTGACCGCGATAAGATTGAAGAAGCATTGATTCGTGCTTCTGCAGACTTGGAGCTGGTGGTTAACTTTATTAACGCCGTGTCTGATTTTGAGCTGATGTCACGCATGACCATTATTGGTCACTTGAACCGTACTTGCAATCATTGTGGTAAGCATCTGTTTACTGAAGAAGATGAAGTCTGGAAATCTATTGTTCCGCTGCCAGTTGATCGGATTTTTTTTACGCTTACGCAGCTGAAAACGCAGATTCTGCGTGGAACTCAGAGCAGACGATAAATAGCCCTAGCTTCCCAGGTAGCAATATCAGTAAACGTTGGACTACACGTGAAGGCGATCGCAATATAGTTGTAACGCCAATCGATGAAGTCATGCGGAGTGATTTAACCGGGGTTAAGAGAACCACGATGGATGCAACTGTAGCTTTGAAAGAAGCGTATAGTTCATACATTGGCTCTGACCTCGGTAGTTACCAGGTTGGGCGTGGTGAGTCTGAGAAGTATGATGGGAAAACACTGTTAGACGTTCGTTTAGAAAACTATCGTCGTTTGTGTGTTAAGGAATTCCTTAATATATCCTTTCCTGAATACATTGCTAATCCACGTTGGGTTATTTGTAAGTACGATGCTATGTGTACTAAGTGGTCTGCTGCAACCCCAGTGATACCAGGAAGTGGTATTATTTAGTACAAAGGCAAAAAAAAAACAGGGAGCCCCGCGAGGGGCTCTCTGCTATTTCTTTATACTTCCAACGTTCATGTTAACAGTATATTCTTCTGTCCACACATCTGTAAACATTCTGAATCTGATGTTAACGTCATCTTCTTCACCTTGCGGATTGATGTTGGTCAGCTGATACTGATAACTGTCATAGCCCGCTGTGTTTCGGATGTTAGATACTCTACGTAACCAGTACGTATTTTTCTTAATGGTGAACTCAAAGAAGCCCACGTGGGCTTCTGTTGATAGTTTATGGAAAGCCAGATGTTCGTCTGACGTTCCATCCACTAGCTTATCTAAACAAGCCTCAATGCCTTTATAAGTCAGTAAGGTTTGGCGCAGGAAGTTCTCCAGCTTACTAAGCCTCATATCACGACTCCAGAGTTCATTGTTATTAATGACCGAACTCTACCAGTTAGAAGTTTTCTTCGCTGATTATACACCGATACTTGTTTCGGTATATCCATACAGATTGGGTATACTACTTTAGGGTGGATACCCCAACGTTCAATACATCCGTCTCGTGTACGGCCTAACATCTGCAATGATTTCTGACTGGCGTTCAAAGAAACCGCGATTACGTTTAAGATAAGGCCTTTATAGTCAACTGCTGTACCGGACTTTCCGTGTGTCGATACAATAACATCTGCGTTTTCCGTTTCTGCGAAATCATCATCCTGTATGTAACGATAAATCCGTAAGCCTTGTGTCTTATTGCGCAAGTATGTGGCAAACAACGTACACATCTCACGCGTGTAGAATAAGTACAACGCTTTTTGTCCAGGCTGGAATTCTGCAATATACCATTTATCCAGAATACGGTATAACATATCGAAATACCGATACATCATCTGCTTACGCTTCATGATTCCTTTTTCGAATACATGATGCGCATACATCCGCTGTGAGTTAACCCGCCTTACGACTTTACGGTCACTCATCCCAAATGCTAAACCGACAACGTCTATGAAAATATCCAGTTCCATTTCTAGACGGACATTCTCTGGGAATCTTTCTAAATAGCGTTTCTTCAGAAAAGGATCATCGGGCTTTAACGTACCTGAGAGGTCCAGTACCGCGTTTGCGTTTAACGCGATATAACTCCAGTACTGCATACGGAAAAGCTCGTGTGCTTCATCGTAGACAGTTATATCAACGCCTAATGATGGCAGTATCTTATTCGGGTGAATCGAATCAACTTCATGCATCCATTTCTGAATGAATCTGTCGATTGTGAACGAAGAACAGAGATATGCTTTCGCTGTAGGTTTCCCGCCTTTCCTGACAAGATCCTCTAGCGTATCTACGCTATCGATTAAGAAGAAGTCTTCACCTTCGGTTAGGTTCAAGTCTCCCGCAATGTCACTTTTCCACTTTGCCAAATACGCTGGCTTAGTAATGAACATTGGTAATCTTTGGCGTAATGCAACTCCCTTCTCTGCTGCAATGGTTTTTCCTTTACCTGTTTGCAGTTCGAATACGTTGTGGTCTCCACTTACTATCAGTGGCGCTGCCGCATTCTGCCAGGCGTACTTAGAATCCTCTGGCTCCACCATTCTAAAGTTAGGTCGAAACTTAACCTTTTTACCAGGGATAATTTTAGCACGGTCTTCGTACATTGTAACCAGAATACGGTTTAAGCCTAATTCTTCCTTCAGCTTGGTGGCCATCGATGGATGAATCAGTATCGTGCTTAAACGTTCGTTTGGAATATAGAAGAAATCACCGTCATTTGGATCAGGTGGTTCAGCGTATCTGTTGTCTTGTGGCGGAGGAGAATATGCTGGCTTAAAAAGTGCACGACGGCAGAACTGCTCCATCACCTTATAGCCGATTGATGTCGTAGACACACATTCAACACACCGCCTGAGAACCCTCATTGTAATAACGGTAGACATGCGTACAGACTCCCATGCAGTGGGAGGCTAGGCCTCCCAACTATAATATTACGGCATGATGAGTGGTTTAAGCGGAGAGCGTACGCGGTCGGCATATAGGTAAGATGCTGGGTCTGTTAATGTATCAAATTGTCCCTGATACAAGAACGCACCTGCTATATCCCGATTGGTGATAATATCATCGTGTGCGGCAAATCTGCCGACGCCCAGACCATTAGCAATTCTCCAATCGCCGTTTTCCGGGTCCATTACACGCGTAGCTGCTAGCACTGTTGCTAAGTGCATTACGTTAACGCCAAGCTTATCAGCGGTCAACATAAATGCTGCAATCAATGCTTCGGTAGGATCGTTAAATCGTGTCAAGCGCATCATGTGACTACGCTTGCCTTTCGTGTCTTCATCGTTCGAAGTAGAACGAATAAACAACTCCAGGCGATCTACGAACGCTGCCATGTTCTCGTGCTTAAGCTGATATGTGAATACCGGCTTTGTATAATCCCACTCATCTAAGTCGATCAAAATGTACTTGCCCTGCGTTTCCCAGTTCCGTTTCGCAACATATTTCAACATTGATGCTGACAGAGATGGGTTTGTCGCTTGGCGTGACAGATTGGCTTGTCGCGAGTTCGTTACATAACCATCATTATCGTACGTGATAATATCACACGTTGATAATGAAGAGAAATGGCCTAACTGCAACTTTCTCAGATCATCCATATAGAGTAATGATATGAGATTTTTTACCTCATCTGCATGTAGCCGCAATTTAACTTTCAGGTCACTCAATCGCTCTTTGAATTTGATACTATCCAAACTCCTGTGCATTTCCATGTAGCTACGATCTTCTGCCGGCAATACAATGTTAATTACGCAGCGGATGAAGTCACTGTGCTTCGTGGAAATAACCTTCTGTGTTGCTGGGCCACAAATCTCTGTTGTTGATACGTGTCCAGGGTTGGAAGTGATATTGAGGTCTTCAGGTCTTGCGGTTGGGGCGTCTTTATCAATACGATCGACTAAGCTGTATGCGATGTCGCCATAGCATGTTGAACAGACAGTTTGCTTGTGCAACATACGACAACATAATGTAGTGCGCACTTTAACACGTTTGCCCATGAGGTCTTTATCGTCTGGATTAATCGGACGAGTCTTACCATCTGGAAGCACTAACGTAATGCCATGCCATAACCGGAAATAGTTTTCAGTTTCTGGCAATGTTACATCATGCGCATCTGTTGTTCCACAATCATGATGCTGCGCAACAGTCGTGATATAGTTACCGACTAGCTGTAAACGACGGTTAAAGTATTCTGCATCCGCAACTGGAGATTTGTTAAACAACAAAGCTTTTGCAGCAGAACGGGATGCCTTAACCATCGAGTTAGCGTCGACGTACCCCATAGCAAACCCACGACGAATCTCATTTAGGTAAACTACGGAGTCAATATCAGTAACCTGACCAATCGCTACAAACGACTGATTTAGCTGTGGCAGTGGAGCTGTACCGTATTTAAATGCACGGGAGATTGGGTTATCTTCGTGATCTTTATGGATTAAACGGCGCTTAAACACGCCGTAACCATATTCAACATCTGCAAGCTTTTCTTGCACGCGCTGGTTAGCATCACGAATCTCTGGATCGTTCAGCAATTGCATGATTGCAAAACTATCGATACTATCGATGTACGGCATCAGTTCCATAGCTGCATAGTTATAGATCCGATTGTATGCCCGATAGCATGATTTCCAGATTTTCTTTTTGTTGTACTTGGAGCTATACTTGGTCGGCTCGATGATCTTATAGAAGATCTTCTGCATGATCTTATCAGTAAATAGCTCATTGTAATTCAGCAGGAAATGTTTCGCATGAGGAATATCTGGGTTCTCACGATACACATCCCAGAAGATTGAGTATGTGTGTAAATCACAACCAAGAACTTTAAACGTATCGCCTTTGAAACACAGCTCATGGAAATCGAATGCGTCGTATTCCTTTACAATTTGTTCATGGCTTAACTTTAGCGCATCATCAAAATCTAGCACATCTTACCCCTTATTAGATGTCAAACGAACACCACCACAGTTCAATACTGAGTGTACCAACCGAACAGCCGAACTCTGTCCAAGCGGGTATTCATCACGGTTAACCAAATACTTAAGCCGCATTGGGTTGTGTGATGTCATGATGTTCTCAACTGCCATTTCTGCAGTAATCGGATTGTTAGCACGATCGTGGTGCTCTTCCAGTACACCGCTGCGGCAGTAAGCTGCCTGATGGCGTGCCTCTGATTCGCCCATCCATGCAATTGGGTGCTCGCGCATATAGCGACGATCACGCTCTGCTGGAGACTGTTTAGCGATTGTACCGAAGTGCTGACGTGTACCGACTGCAATTGCTGACATGTCTTTACCAGTTTTGTCAAGACGCATGAAGTACAACTCACCAGTCATGTGAGTGTTCAACGTTTGTACTTTACGACCATCATAGGTGGTCATCGTCAACTTGGATTTATTAGGCGGGAACTTCTCGAGAATATCACGCTGAATATCATCGATCATCTTACGAGTTTCATGAGGAATCGCAATGATGAGGCGATTGTGATACAACTCTTCCAGCATATCTTGGCGCTGCGCATCTGTCATGTGTGTTTCGCGTACACACTCTGCCCAGATTGGAGACGCTGCTTCCAAGAACGAAATCAGGTAGTACCAGGCTTCGTTCAAACCATCACGTTCGTAAATGTCAAGCACACGCTTCTGATTGTCGCGACGCGCTGCGTTAATAAACATCGTGAACGTACGTGTGAAGTTTGTACGGCGGAGTACTGCCAACGATGACATGATTACGTGAATGATATTACCGTGTTCATCAATCGGCATATCTTTTACTGGACGGATGGAAGAACAACAACCTTTACCACCACACTGTTCCGTCATCTTACTGCCTTCGTTAAACGGAATCTTGTACTTGGTGATAATTTCAACATACCATTCGTCAATTACATCGTAGTGCAATTGAAGACGGGATTTATTACGGTCTACGTTAATACGTGGATCTGATGGGAAACGTGCGATTGCTTCCAAGAACAAACGGTGTGCTGCGCCAGTGAGCTCATATGTCTGCTCGGTGTGGCGACGCTTACGACCATTCACTTCTTCAACTTGCAGCTGTCCTTCAATCTTGAAGTAATACTCCAGGATTTGAGAATAGAACAATTGGCATTCACGCTCTTCCTCAGTTAACCAACGCGTTGCAATTTCCATACGCTTGGAGTTATCTGCAGGACTACGGATAACTTTAATGTCGATTACTTCTGAATCTGGTTCAACTGTAATCGGCATGTCGAACATACCACATGTTTCACGCAGAGCCATTGTGTTGCACTCTACTGCTGCTAACAGTGGATTGAATTTACGCTTGGCTACCAGAATACCATCGGCGCCAACGAATTCACCACGGCGTGGCCAAGGGCGAGGGTTTTCTTCCGTGCCATGACCAAGCAACAGGATTTCGCCAGGAGATAACCAGAAGCGATTACGGCGATAACCATATGACATATTTGCAGCAGCAAACTCATCTGATACTTCGATGGCATCTTCAATACACGCCATTGATGAAGCCGTCAGTGCGTTCGCATGCAGGCCAGTGGAATAGACATCGTTAATGCCATCGCTCTTAACACGTGGTGAGCGTGTGCAC
Organism: Clostridium sp.; assembly: GCF_051656525.1. Lineage (GTDB taxonomy): Bacteria > Bacillota > Clostridia > Clostridiales > Clostridiaceae > Clostridium. The sequence continues at coordinate 59,981 of NZ_JBOGCC010000278.1, forward strand.
CATTCGCCTTTCTTTAAGAATCCATCTTGTTTGATAGGCAGGTTTTCATTTACGTTCAGATCATAACCAAAATATTGATGGTCACTACGATAAGTATCGATAATGATTACATCAAGTTTACGAGACTCTACCAACCAAACGAACAACGCAATCTCAACCGGCTCAGGATTCTGGTCACGGTTTGAATAACGTCGAGCGATTGCACGGATATGGCAGTTCTCTCCAACCTTCGCACCAGTTACATATTTGGCATATTCCATTTCTACGCCTGTGAGTGTGGCAGGCGGCTCAATTCCTATGCAAGTGGTGGATTGAATTACGTGTGAGGTGAACATCTGTACACGCGAAGCTGAGTTACATGTGATGGCCGGAATCATGTCCGCACAACCACCAACATACTCAGTTCTAATAGGTACCGATAAATCCATATAACACTCCAGTTAACTTTACAGATGAGATCCACTCGTCTCATCTATATAATATATGTGTGAGGTATTTTACATGGCACATCCATTTAATCAACATCGTGATTACATTACGCCAGATGTTGCCGCTAACCCCAAACTACGTGAGTTGATACTGCATCACGCAGATTACCTCAGAAAACACCCTTTATCAAAAACAGTACCGGTTGACGCAAATATGCGTAGCTTAGACCTGTATGATTTTTATCGATTTATGAAGAGTGTTGGGTATCCTAACGAATTGCATTACGTAATCATGCTCATCAATAATATTCCTTCGCACATGCACTTTGATACCAAAGTGGATCAATTGATCATTCCCGATTCTGGAGTGGTTGAAGACATTATTTCTATTGCTGAACTTTAAGACGAAAAAAAAAGAGGGGCATCTGCCCCTCTTTAGATCTTTTATGATCAATCGTAATCAAACAGGTTGACACCACCGCTACGGCGTTTGTCATTCCGGTCATCACGACGATCATCTCGGCGGTCACGGTCGTCGTAACGATCGCGGCTACCGAATCCATCACGCATGCGGTCACGGCGACCACGGTCATCATAACGATCATCATCATCATAACGTCCGCGACGGTCACGGCGGTCATCATAACGGTCCCGACGGTCCCGACGATCACTATAGCGGTCATCGCGGTCATCACGATCGTCACGACCACGACCATTAACTTCACGCAGATAATCATCATAATCGCTATCGCGGCGGTCACGTCGATCATCACGTAAACCACGGCGATCGCTATCACGTTCGCGGTCACGCTCTTTACTGTTTGTGCGATCCAGATCATCCAGTGATACGGTCTTACCACCGCGTGCTGCATTAGGTAAGTTATCTACGCGCTTGCCTGATTTTTCATCTTCAGTGTCGCGAATTGACTTAACATCAGTACCGGTGTTATCTTTCAGGTCTGGAATCATACGATGGTATTTACTGAAGTTGTCTTCGAGAAGATCTTCGAACCATTCGGTATTGATTTGCGGTAAATCGATTGCCCCTTTGAACAACGCTGTGATGTTATTCAGTCGCTTGGTGATTGTTCGATGTGCTTCCATCAATGCATGGAAATATGGTACAGTGTGGTTACTGCCAAATTCCAGCGGCATATCTTTGAAGATTTCCGTCAATAGATTGCGGAACATCTCCTTGTTGGCTTTCGAGTGCACGTTTACGCCGCACAGGATAGCACCCGGTTGCTCATCGCTAATGACTGGGATTTCAACAACGCACATACGTGCATACAGCACATCATCCAGCTTTTTGTTACGGTTCAGATAGATGCTAAACAAGCCATCATTTTCTGACATTTCTGTAACCAGCTTGGTCCACTTCTTAGCGGTATCGTCCTTCATATCTTTGATGATGGTCAGGTACTTAATCGCTTCTGCTGACTTGATTGATTTTTGCTTTGCTGGATTCTTAGCCAGGTCAAACATGGCTTGGACAATCAGGTCCAAGCGCAGTGAGTTTGCAGCCAATACGCGACGAGTCAGGAAGTGAATCATCTTGGATTGGCCATGCAATGCATCTTCACATAACGGGTGGAAGAACACAGCATCTTTAAGATCGCGGGAGTCCAGGTTTTCTTCGGTCGGCAGATAAAGTTTACAGCCATCCACTTCAACGTGGTCATTGTTCTCATTCGGGAATAGCACAGAGCCACGGTTCCCGATAACTAAGAACATGCCAGTCAACAGATTGGCATAATTGTTACAAATTTCTTGTTCCAGAGACATCTATTATTCCTCGTTCCAGCGGTTGTACTTCCGCTCTCCATATTTTTCATCATCGCCCTTGTGGAAAACTTGTTTATCTACGAATTCCTTGGACAGGTGGTGATACTGCTTCGCGTTGTCGTACGTGTTTTCTGCCTCGTACGATGTTGTGGTACCGAAGATACCAGTCATTGATGCTGGATAACGGAACTCCTCTGGCGCGTTGTTCTCGTATTCCATTTCGATTTCAATCTGGCCGCCAATCGCAGCTGATACACGAATGTATACATAACGACGGTTTCTATCGCTGATGCGATCGTACACCTCGCCAAGAATGCGGCGAAGACAAGCCTGAGCCATGATATCGCTCGTATCGATATTTGATACTGCTGCGAAATCGTCGATTGACATTTCAGGCTTGCCATCAATAAGCTGGTCATTGTCAATTGTAAATGACAGCTGCGCCAACTTATAGTCATTCATCATAGATGGAATTTCTTGGCAAGCGATTGCCAGCGAACGCATCTTAGATGACTTACCGTAGAATTCGCGGGAGATATAAGAGATATCATTACCAGCAATTGGCATGATTACTGTAATGTCTTGCAGGTCTTCAATGATTGGATTGCGAACATCCATCATATCAACCCAGTCACGATATTGGCAAATACCATTCTGTGTAACATCAGGATTGCGATTACCCAGGAATGAAATCAGACCACCTGCTAACTTATAGCGGTTGGTGTGGACCGAATAACTTGCCGACTGATAACGACTTTCGCCAAAGATGTCAGGGTTACGTAATGATTCTGCATACGTACGACTATCTGCCTCAGTAGCAGTATCTGAATCCAGAAGGTTGAACAGGAATGTTGAGCGGTTCAGCTCGCGCATGTCTGCCGCTTTGCCTTCCTTCATGAATGCGGAACCAGTCACGATAATTTCACCGCGCTTGCGTGCCGTTTCCAAAGTATTGGAATGTTCCATATCGGTAAAGATTAAGATATCTTCAACACGACTGGTGTGGTGGCGATCGCGGCTAGAGTGGTCTTTGCGCTGTACCAGAATGATTTTAGAAACATCATAGTGTACATATTCATCGCCACGTTTATCGCGACGCATCGTTGTGCGATATTCAGTAATCTGGTTGATGTACATATCCAGACGATCATCGATATTAACCAGATCATCGTCATAAATCTCACCGGTAAATCCAGATACGAAGAATGAAATACCCGGCATGTTAACCGTACACTCTTCGAATTCTACCAGTGCGTGCCAGCGCATACGGCGCAAATCAACAGCGTCGCCATTGCGGCCAATACGCGGTGTATAAGATGTATCCGACACATCCAGGCCGGCATTCAGAGTACGCGAGATCATATCGCGGTTTACTTTACCCTGTTCTTCATATTCTTCAGTCAGAGCATCGATCATAGACTGGTCGAAGTTCATGATCATCGAGCGCTGTTCTGGTACTACCATATCGCGGATTTCCACGAACACAAGCTCACGCAGGGTTGGATGCATTTTTCTTTCTCTCCATTAATTTTACGAACATCTTGCTTAGATCATTCTTGATGTCTTGGTTCACTGGCATTGGCTGCGCACGGCAGTTTAGTGCGGAACGCATTACATCGTTTGTGCAAATTTCCCAGGTGAAGTAACTGATACGTGTTGTCAGTTCTTCAATTGTTACAGTGAATGGATTCGCGCAGGCCTGATCCTTTTTAGTCTGCGTACTGTATTTACAATACTCTGCGAGTTCATTCTTCAGCGCTGTTGTTGGCACATTCATTGGCATCAACATTGGTTCTTCTGACACCGGATAAATGCTAAATAACTTTGCTACGCTGATTAAACCATGATGTATTAAGTATGCCTGCGTCACTGCCATGGCATTCAGAATACTGTCGCGTCCTACGTTAGATAACGTATGAATCTGCACAATATCATACATCACCAACTGCACTAAGGTTTGGTGAAGAGGAATCTTGTGGGACGCACCTAAGATTGGTTTACCTGCCAACTCATCAAAACCGTCCAGACAGTCCAAGATTAAATCATCTGGAATTGTCGGGTCTAGGTCATCACGAATCTTGCGGAAATCCCTTAGGTAGATATCGTTAGCTTTATAATAGCTAATAGGTACAGATTCACGTACTGTGAAAATGTCCAACCAGCTGGTTTTGGAATCATCGCTTGCGTTCTTAGGCGCTGTACGACGAATAGCACGTGACCGGAACTTAGACGGCAATGATTTACAGTCTTGTTCGATCTTGTGATAACACTTTGTTACCAGATGTGTATTGTGGTCGCCAATAGAGATCGGCATCGACATTAGCTTATCAATAGACAAGCTTGAGAAAACATAGTTAATCAAATCTGAAGAACTCACGCCTTCGAGAATCGACGTATCTACATTATCGCCAATCTTTGTTGCATACACAGCTTCGGTGAATTCGTAGAAACGATCCACTTCGCGAGATTGGAAAAACTCACTACCGCCAATTAGACGCATTGCATCAATCAACGTATAGATATCGTTATCTCGCGCACCATCGCTAATACACGAGCGATAGAAAATCCAGATTGGGTTAATGCATTTCAGCACAGCCATCATGCACATCAGACCTTCATATTCATAACGAAGATATGTCTGCGCACGATTCTTGCGGGATAACTCTGTATCAAAGCTATCCATAATCTTTTCTGGTATCTGAATACCGAGTGTTGGAATGAAGTCCAGCATTCGTTCGATGGTGCAATACTTATCAACAATCTTGCACATGATTGGTGATAGCAGTTTAAAATACTCAGATGCGTGTGACTCGCGTAAAACATCTGATGCGTTTACATACAGCGCGAATAACTCATCTTGTTCTACAGACGATAAAGACTGGAAGAACTCGTTTACTTCACGATAAAGATCTTCCGGTTTCCATGTGTCTGTGGAACCCATCTTAATCGTTTCGAAGAATATGCTATCATTATGGTGTGATATCGATAGCTCAACTTCACGCCCGCGTTCAGTTGTTCTAGTTTCAATACGCATAGAAGATTCCCCTAACTACATCACCTATATAATATATGGCTGTGTTATTTTTCAAGAGATGGGGCATCAGCCCCATCTCATTATGCGTTATTAAAAGTCCATCACTTCATCAAAAGTCATGCCTGCTGGCTGTGGTGCTTGCTGGCCATATTGACGTTGGCCACCGCCTTGTCCGCCATTCTGACCAGGCTTATAAGCGCGCTCTTCTGCGGTCTTATAAGAGTTGTTCCATGCTACCGGCAACATCTGAGCAATGTTTTCAAACCACGCCATAAACAGATCATAAGAGATCTCGTTATCCGGCACAACCTGACCGTTTTCCATCATCGCAAACTTAACGTTTGGAATGAACAGATGTTTAACGGAACCACCGCGAGTATCTTTACCGCCGATGTATGCAACGCCGTCGTCGCCAATACCGAAAGCTACCATGCCATAGTTTTGGTTATCGCGGCCTTTTTTGCAGTTAAGTGCTACGTTAACGTTACGATCTTCCGGCTTCCACTTCTTCACGCGGTTGTAAATAATGCGGAAGTAATCCAGTGTGATATCAATGTTCAGAAAATCGTTACCTACTTTGGTACCGAGCTGCAAACAGTTGTTCCAAAGTGAAACACGGAGGCGCATGGTTTTGCCACCGTCGATCTTGGCGATTGGTTTGAATGCGTTTTCGTCCAGATAATTCTTTTTGATGTCAGACATGACTTATTCCAGTGTTAGTAAATGTTTATATAGGTGTGGCTCGTAAGAATTGCGCACATCCAGCAGCATTGTTGATTGCTTGGTACTTGCATCCCATTCGCGCTTTTCGCCGATCTTCATCATTACATCACGCATCTTTTTAGGCTGAGGCATGAACATGTTGTTATCGGCGTACATTTGAAGAGTAACTTTGTTAAAAGGCATACGAGATGGATTAGCGCATGTTCTTAACTTAGTTGACCACTCTTCTTTGTCTTTTAGTTTTCCGGTATGAGATTCCAATAAGATTAACTCTGGAAACTTCTTAGCAGATAGCAGATCGATAGGATGATGCGTAAGACAAATTGTTCTACGATCGCCCTTCATTTCGATATCGAATCTGGAGATATCAGCCTCGTTCTCTTTATAGATCCCGAATACTGCACCTTCTTCGATTTCAACAGCTAGCTTTTGCAAGTCAGTGTTGTACTGCTTATGCTTACCTTTAAACTCTTTGTTGAGTGACTGGAATGTACATATATAAGGAATAATCTGTAAATGTTCAGGCACGTGCTTGGTCAAACAATCATAGTCTTGCTCTGCTGCATCCCGGATCTGCTTATAAGACAAGCTTCGCTGATCCTCATATGGAAATGAGCCAATTGCATTCCTTACGATCGTTCGCATATTTACGTACAGGGCGCCGTAGCGTTCCAGCTTGAATCCCTTATTTACGCCAACATTCTCGCCAGTCGAGTTAAGTCCCTCTAAGGCGAGGGACGTACCGATTGATGCCGGATAAAAACCAAAGTCACGTGTCATTTAACGGCCCCCTGTATTTTATCGATTACCTTGGTTGCAATATCAGTGTCACATGATACAGCATCTAGTAATAAATCCTTGATATTTCCAGGGAGCAGCGGAACCAAGTTTTCAGTAAACTTTTTGTTCTGTTCACGCTTCTCTATAACTTCGGTATCGTCGTTGATGTAGTCGATATCCAGTTTAAACGCTGTTTTTCTGGTCAGTCGTTGCAATGCTGTACGCAAGTGAGTTTTACCAGATACTAATACTCGGAGTTTTCCTAAATACACAGCATCTGTTAAATGTTGCTTGGTAATCTCAGCACTCACACGCGTTAACAACTGATCGTCATCAAGTTCTGTGAAATCTACAGTCCTGATATTTGCAGCGTTCTTATTTTCTCTAAAGAATACACGATGTGTATCACCGACAACCTGCGAAATAAGCGCACCTTTTGGATGCTCCTCATTTTGACGCAATCTTTCAAACGAGCCGGGAATATAAACCTTAAGATACGATTTATTTCCGTGGTCGTGGCCGCAGAATATTGCATAACGAACCAAGTCAGAAAACAAAGCGGTATCGTACGCTGGTGAGTCGTGAGTATTTTGGAAATCAAAGAATCCATGGGCAATGATATAGTCAATCTTATCGCATCCAAGAGTTTTCATCTTTTCAACGAGTTCATTATATACCATCATTGGGTCTGGGCGGATGGCGTCTGGAATGTAAGCTATCCATAGCTTTAATGATTCATCATATTCCAAATGCACGTCGTCATAATATCGGATATCGGTCTTTATGTTTGCCAATTCGTCAATTTTCAGAACCCACTTGCAAAGATTCCAATCGTGTGATGGCGTACCTTTAACCATCCTGATTGGAACCTTATACCGCTTAGAATTACTGAGGAATTCTTTTAACCAGTCAACTACTTCTGGGTATTGTTCGACTAAATCTTGTGCCGACACCAATCTATCGAATAGATCGCCAGAGATAAATATGGCAGTAAGGCGCTGCCACATATCAGGCGGTATGAAACTGCGAAGTGATTCCACCATGTGTTCTGATGGAACTTCACGATTCAACAAATGAACATCCGATAGATTAAGTATCATAATTCGTCGAATTCATCCGCTTCATCAACTGCTTGTGCAGCTGCTTCTTTAGCTGCAGGCGCGGCGCCTTCGACGTTAGGCATGATATCACGTTTGAAATATTCGCGTGGGTCTGGCAGTGTCGCCATGCCGTGATCTTCAAAGATCTTATTCAGTCGGGCGATTGCTAATACGCCAGAGCTGAACATTTCATCTTTGGTAACTGGGATAACGCGAGAATCAACAATATCCATCATCATCTGTTGTGATAATGTTTCGGATACGTTAGCTTGCGCTTTTACTTCATCAGTAAATACGGAAATGCCTTTAAGGTTAACATCGTCGATACTGATATCGGTATTAAAGAACACCGATGAAATACGATACTTTTCAGCGCCGGTGATATCATCAACAACCGACACTTCAACGTTCTCGTGCGAGATCAGAGATGACCAAGTGGCCAGGTCAAAATCTTCACCGCGTGAAATTGCCGCCAGTAGTGGCAACATTGTGCTTTTGAAATAGCTGTAACCAACGACATCCAACATTGGTCCGATTTCACGACGGGCTACTTCTGTTACGCGTTCTGCCAAACGACTGGCTTCCCGATGTGGGATAGATTCAGAGCTTGGTTGATATAGTGGGTTGGTATACATTGCCATGATCATTCCTTATACAATAACCGCATTAGTTAAATTGATAAAGCTTTCGCCTACCGTAGATAATACACGGTTCAGGCTATAAGATTTATCGTTCTCAAACACAGTAATTGAGATCTCAATATTGATCTCAGTCTCATCACTATTGAGCACACACTCAACGCCAACTTTACCAGCACGCTCTGGGAAATTCAATTTAACTTTCCCTTCCAGATCGCTCTGAATTGCAGATGCCAGTTTTATTGGGTCCTTACCAACCGCTTGGATTGTGGACTGTAGAGACCTGATTTTACTACGGTAAAACAATGACTGCGATGGGTTTGCCGCCTCGTATTCCGTAAACATTCCAGCCAGTCTACTTTCAGGCGTTCTCAGCCATCCACGCGTAGACAGCGTGCCACGAGCTTTTGTCATAAACCACCAGGAAAAAAAATAGGGCCACTGGCCCTATTTGGATTACGGATAGAACGCTGTCAGGCAAGCATTATAAGGAGATGTTGGATCATCACCTTTGCCAGCTCTGATTAAACGTTCCACTGTACGACGAGTGAGAATTGCTTCAGCACGGTCATAGTTATTAAATTCGGTACGACGTTCTTCACGAAGATAGTATCGTGTTGAACGATATACGCCATCTTCGTGTTTCTCAATCAAACCATTGTTAAGTTGACGAGTTAACATTGACGCATGTTCATGCGAACGTTCTTCGGTCCACTCAATATGATCGCCATATCCGTCGATCATTCCGCGGGTACGTGCCTTCTTCAATAGGCGAGATGTCATAATAACATCACGCATACGTTTCTTGGCATGTTGCATTGCACCGATATCGTACAACTGTTCGATTCGATCTTCGCGGCGGACATTACGTAATCGACGCATGGCGGATGTCGCCAGTCGGTATGCACGATCGCTTCTCAGATTCTCATGTGTCTCGCGAATGCGTTCACGGAATCTTGTTGAAAGCCTGTCATCTTCGGCATACGAACGGCGAACGCGCTCGACTGCATCGTCATCACGGTAAGAATATGTTTCCGCAATAACAGATTCAGAAGCGCCCTGTATAATAATCGCCATTTTATCCCCGTTTATTTGCTTCGCTCAAACAATGGGCGCGATAGTTATTAATCAAACTAATTGTCTCAGGGTGTAAGACAATACTGCTTGAAACTTCGAACGGTCTTGTTAAGCTCATCATACCATTGGATGGTTCGAGTGCACTATATGTATCCAGATCAAACTGGTCCATAATCAACTTACATTGCGTCATATCACCATCGAAATCCGCATTCGGATTCTTGATGATAAGGTTACTGATACGCATTGCATAGATATGGGGATCTGTAAACACATCAGTGATACGTAACAGCTGGTTAGAAAGCATCTCCAGCGTTGGGTTACGCAACATTGCCATTGGGATTCCGTGGCCTACCAAACTATTGTTGATAAACCATTTCAGAATATCATGCATCTGTTCATCATAATTACAGATACAGTGATCAATGTATTTCGACATCCGTTTTGGTGTCATGTTAAATGGTGGTTGTAGCAAATGACCTTCGATGTGATTTCGAAGCATTACTACCAGCCATGACCATGGAACAGTCACCTCGTCGTATTCATGCGCTCCGATATGTGGTATGATTACCACACGACCGGACCAAGGCGTTCGTGTCGCACCTAATTGCCGACGAAACAATCCATATTTACCTGACGTCGTTTCGCGAACGAAATCAACGTAGAAATCTGACATCTTGCTTTGCACATCGACCAGTTTGCTATTCAAGCGAGCTGGGCTCAGTGGTCGGAGTGAATTCTCCAAACCAGCAATTGTCTTTGCTGCATCAATCGCATGCAGCATTGTAGGATCTGCGAATGTGTTGCCGCCGCTTTGCTCAGTAACCATTGCCCATTTGGATGGGTATGGCATATACTTACAATACGCTGCCTCATTCTCAATATCCAGCAATTCCAAGAACTCTTCCATTTTCTTGGTTGGTCGAACACGGGCACGTTTGTTGCTATACAGAATCTTAATGAATTCTGGTGTCAGCAATTTACGAAACACAGACTTAAATGTTTTCAAGTCGCGTGTAACATAAGACAAACTTCTCTCTTCCACGATTCCGTCGATATAACGCATTAACGCGTGAAACTTCGACGATTCCGAAAGCGTTGGGCGATAACGCGCATCTGTCAGATAACGCAAGATGTCGAAATCTTTTGCGTTACTGAAGTTTGCGTTGAACCGCACCCAGAATATCGGGTTAATGAAACGACCAGCCGGATTTCTAAACCATACATGTGATTCGAAATCTTGGCCCATCACTCGCTTTACTACCGGGTCTGAGCATTTCGGATTCTGACAAGTTTGACCTTCATTAAACTTGCCTGACAATTCACCACACCCGCACGTTGGTGTAATGTCTAATGCATCGCCATTGTAATGCACACGTGTCAAATCGTTCAGGACTTTTACCGCATCAGAAGTAGAACACCCCTCAACTACATCATTTACAACAATCGGGTTTCTCTTTAATGATCGAAACTCTTTAGATAGGTCGATCAATTCCAGTGCAGCGCCACGATTCATTCCATATCCCCTTGACAAAAAATAAAAGAGTGAGGGGCGAATGCCCCTCTCTCATTTTTACACCAACACCTTACCAGCGTGCGTTACGGGTACGGCTATGGTTGTCGCGGTCGCCACGACCACGACGATCGCTGCTACGACGATTGTTGCGGCCAGCGCCACGCATTTCGTCATAACGCAGACCGTAGTGTGCTGATGCACGTTCGCCACGACGGCCGCGTACTTCATCACGGTCACGGTTAACCTGAAGCTCCATATTTGCACGATGGAATGCTGCATAGCACGCTTCCATGAACAGTGGATCGAAGATCATTACGGTGCAGATGCCGGTCATCTTGAAGGTATCACCGGACAGATGCTTGTAAAGATCCAGCGCAATGCCAACACGCTCATCATTGGACAGGCCACTTGTAGAGCTGTGTGCACGGATATAATCATCCAGACGCTGGGTATCGCGATCTTGGAACTTAGACGCTGCGAACCAGTGGTCCAGTCGAGTAACCGGTTGTGGGCCATTGTTGGTCATGTAGTGACCATCCGGCAGGCTGAATGCAGCTGCGATTACATCACGACCTTTCAGACGATCGAATTCGTCGGTGAAGTAATTGTTTGTTGCATCGTCCAACAGATCAAACAGGTGCTCACGCGCTACGTTGCTACGATCTTCGTAGATGTCGCGCAGCAGCTCACCGAATGATGAACCAGGCATGCCTTCGTTATAACGGTATGCGAATTCCATGCCCAGGCTATGGCGAACCAGTCGCTTCAGAACTTCGAAGACTTGTTGATCATCTTCTGGGTTCTCCATGTCCAGTTTACCCGGCTCAACGGATGCCTGTGGATCCATCAGGTAGCCCAGATCGCGGATGTCGCGGTCACGGCTGCTGAACGCGGTTGGCATAAAGCAGCGGAAGTAGCGATATGCTTTATCCAGGTTAACTGCGATGGATGCAGCAATCATGCTACGTACCATTGGACCAGCTGATTCTTCTTCACGATACACGTCGATTTCGCTGAAGACCATTCGTGGCAGGAGGCATGCCAGATTGTGGTCTTTGCTACGATCATCACGAGTAGAGTCTGGTGACTCAACCGGCAGCAGGTCGATATAACCACTTGCTGTTGCCCACTGTGCCTGAGAGGTGTTATCAATCAGGGAAGTTGAACGGTTGTTACCAGTCTGTGAAGTTTCCAGTGAGATGGAAATGTCGTTACGGATTGGCAGACCTGCATAACCAGCTACGTCGGAAGTACCGACGATGCCGATGATGCCTTCCAGCTTGATGCCGTCTGCTTTGAAATCAGCATCGAACAGCTCGCGAGTCAGGCCGGCCGCAGTCAGGATGTAATCAGTTGCGGTACCCAGAATTGGTAGGATCTCGTCAACGGTATCCAGAGACACGCCGTGTGACAGGACTACATAACCGCAGTAACGCATATCGCTGATGCTCAGTGCGCTATGCAGGCTGCACAGAGTCTCTTCGACAGAAGTCAGAGTCTTGTCATCCAGCTGCTCGCCCATTGAGATATATTCGCGAATTTCATCGCGGTCACGACGACGATCGTTGTTACGACGAGTTACTTCGCGAACGGTAGATTCGCGGTTCTCTACCACAATCAGTGAGTAGTAGAACTTCGGATCGTTATCGAATGTACCGACGGTTGCCAGCAGAGACACTGGACCCAGGTTTTCCATACCCGGAATTGGGAAGGTTTTAATTGCTTCTTCCTGCATCTTAGCGAGCTGGTTGGAAGAGTTAGCTTTCTTCCACTCTTGGTGCAGTTGGTTGAAGCGGTTCACGCGCTGGTTGTTGCGTGAAGAACTGTATGCGTTACCGATGTTCAGGTTCATTCGTGGTTTATCCTCGAAAGTTTCTTTCTTATCTTTAGCGCGTGTGCGCTCTTCTTCTTCGCGCTCTTCGCGCTCACGGCGTTCACGGTCTTCACGATCGCGACGTGCATTTTCACGCTCACGCTCACGGCGTTCACGGCGTTCTTCATCGCTATCACGACGTTCACGGCGTTCATCGCGATCATCACGTTCGCGACGGTCGCGACGGTCTTCACGGCTGTCTTCACGGCGATCGCGACGGTCTTCGCGACGCTCTTCACCACCAGTGGTTTCTTGACCTTCAGTCTTTCCTTCTTCAACCTGCGCGTTGTTGGAGGTTACTTCTGTTTCAGTAGCACGGCGCTTGATACCCATTTTGTTTCGTCCTTTTATTACAGTTTAAGATTTATTGTGGCAGGTTCACATTGATAAAATATGTGTCAAATTTTTTTGGAACAAGGTTATGATTACCATCGATGTATCAACCGCCACACATCGTGGTGGATCGTTTGACCCGTCCTTCAAATTAATACGCACTGCAGTTAATAAAAACGTGAGCTACAATATCCGTACTCGCAGACTGGCAGCAGATATGCTTCCACCTGATCATTTATTGATTACGATACTAAACTCATTGTCAATTAACCGCAACGATTCACTTGAAGAGATGTATTACAAGTTGCGTGATCGTGTATATATGTTGGGTACGGCTCTAGGCTTAGTATCACCGACATCATACGGTAAATCGCATCGCCACTTCATGATGGATGGATGTAATGAATACATCTATCTACATTGTGATGACTTCGTTCGCGAAGCTTGGCAAAACATATCACCGATTGAATTCGTTTATCACGAGGAGACGAACCTTAACACATTATACGGTGGACATCGGAACGAAGATACATACGCTCTGATTTCCATTAACGTATTTGCGTTAGCTTATCAGTTTAAGTGCTGGCTAAGACAGCGAACGTTAGACGGCTCTACGGAAACTATCCGCAGCTTCTTACACAAGTTCCCAGTTACCAATGCAATCCACAGTTATACGGATATCAGTTTGTTTAACAGACATCTTTATACGCAGCAAGGCTGGGACATGACTCCAGATAAGAAATACCATCTTACGACTCTTATGTCGTTTGACAGCTTACTGGAAAAACATATCCGAAACTTGCTGGAGAAATTAGGTGGTCAAACACACACAATTTCACAAAACCTTTATGGTACGGAATTGTTCTACAAGTTAAGTGCGCTTGATTTAATTCCTACTGTGCCTGCTATGCGCTCTCGTCAAACCGGCTGGTTCTTCGATTTAGCTAAGCTGCCACTTATACTTTATGGCGATACGTTTATGCGTAACACCAATGAAGATTACAACAAGGGGCAGTTATCTACATGGCGTCGTGAACTGACACAAACTATAGATAGCCACATATGGTCGATACTGCAAAACGCAGCTCCACATATAAAAGAAAGATATCGGTTATTTTTTAAACGGTGACAAGCATAAATAGCTGAGGGGCGAAAGCCCCTCAGTCTATGCTTATGGTAACTTGCGACGCTTCTTCGGTGCGAACAGGCTAAGTAGCTCAGCTATTCTCTTGAATATCAGGATGAATTGCTTCAATTGCTTCATGCAATATTCCTTGGTTGTGTTTTACACGATCCAAGTAATCTCCCCAGCTCTCGTTGCAGAAACGGATCACATTTGGGTTTGACATGCCTTGTGCATAATGATCTAAGCACAGCGGAACGTATAGTCCAATGTCTCCAACTACAACACTCTCGCCTTCGTAGACTACTGCACCGCTAGCATCAACACGTGCGTTCTGTGTAGCTTTATCGCCGCACCAACACACAGTTTTCAGCTCTTCCAGACTTTCTGCTACGGCTAACAGTTTAGCGCTAGCCTCAAACAAAGTCATAGAGAAATCGTTCTTCAGGCCATAGCACAATACCGGTGTATCATAAAGCTTAGCAATAACAACCAGCTCTTCTACTTGTTTCACAGTTAAGAACTGCGCTTCATCAATAAGGACTGCTTCAATCGGATCAACTACAGATTCCAGATACATATCCAGAACCGAGTCTCCTTTTCCAAGCATGATACAGTCGGTCTTTAATCCGACGCGTGAAGTGATAAAACCATCTTCATCGCGCGTATCTACTTTTGGTTTAAAGCGCAGCGTCTCCATGCCGCGCTGTTTGTAGTTGAAGCTGCATTGAATTAACGCGGTAGACTTACCGGAATTCATTGCACCATACTTGAAATAAATCTTTGCCATCAATAGTAATCCGAAATTAGTTTATAACGTTTGTCGTTCATGCAATAGTAACCCAAGGATTCCAACATATGGTAATATGGTTCCATGGTACTAAAGATGAGCTTACGGAAGTTTGTCACATCCAGAATCTCTTTCGGGATCCCGTTCGATACAACAGTTTCTGGTAACATCAACTTGGTAAAGTTATCACGACCATGTTCGGTACAGAATCTTTCGATTAAGTTTCCGAGTTCACGATTCTTCATATCTGTCCACCATGCCTTCAATGCAGTTTTGTTTTCCAAATCTACAGGCAAATGCACAATACCGTACGGTGGTTCGCCCGGTGATGTATAGAAACGTGAGAATGTTGCTTCCCAGAACATATGGTAGAAATAAGCTGCTGACTCTGGCTTAGCATAACCTCCGCGGTCTTTTAGCTGGCCAGTCTTAAGATATGTCGTTTCACCGTTAGTAATCGATTCGCGAATATTACGTTCGATTTCTGCGATGTGTGCGAACAACTTAGTCAGTTCAATCTTTTCACCGATACGAACTTTCAACAGACATTCCATAGTTGTTGCACGGAAGTCCATCATGATTTCGCGTGGAATGTTAGAGCTACGTAATACAACGCCCTTCATTTCCAGTTCTGGTTCGTGCTTAGCTGTACCTTCTTGGTTGGTAATCGCCGAGAAGTAGTGCTTAGCCTTATTAGTTAACGCAAATGCAGCGAATTTAAATTCGTTCTTCATTGCGTACTTAAATACCAGTCTTTCTACCACGCCCATGTTGGCTGACATCAATGCCATCATGTGCGCGATATTCTGAACCGCTATATAAGTTACTACGTCGGCAATTGCATCCGCATGATCGCCATATACGATTTCACCAAAATACCATTCTACCCACCACTGCGATGTAGCCATAGTGGAGTCGGTATCTGAAACCAGTGAAACGCGTCGTACGGTATCAGGCAAACGTGAGACAGAAGCCGGTACAATCTTAGTGAAGAATAACGGACGGAAGAAAGACAAGTGTCCTTCAATAACTCCCATTAGGCGCTTGGCGCCGTTCATCACAATCTTGTAATCTTCTGGATTGTCTTCTTTTACTTTCTTTAAGTTTCTAGCGCCAATATACTTGCTATACAGAAGTGACAACAGGATTTCAGTATCGCCATCCAGTCGTTTTTCCACGTCTGCATAATCATGCAGTGGCTTATCTTCCAACTCCATGATACTGCCGAGTATTGGTCGGACAATCTCTGGGTTGAACTTAGCAACATGATACATGTCGCCGATATAAACAAATGCAGCACGTTCGTAATCGCTGAGTGTTTCAACGACTGCACGAATCTCTGCGAATCCTTCGTTGTTCTCTTCTGGCCAGAACAGTCTGGTGGAGTGAAGGATTACTTCCATCGTTTCTTCGACTGTCGGGAATTTCAGTCGATACTTACGCATACAATCTTTGAACTCAACTTGGTCATAGATTGAAACGATGGCGTTGATATTATGGATTACGCACTCAGGAGAGAAGTAATGTCGTGTACCTGACAACATCTTCTCATTATTAGCATTACCGTATGCAGTTGCTGTACGGCAGATACTAGTAAGAGTACTGTGCTGGGTTGCGTTATGTAGGAATGTACCTTTGGATACGTGTGCACCTGACAAAGAGTTGTTACGTGTTTTAAGCGAGGTTTGTTCGTTCTTCTTGTTACTCGCCAACACCATATTGCCTGCAGCTTCTGCAGCAGCCATTTCTTTCTTAACTTTGCCACGTGCCGCAACGTTTTCAACGATGAAGTTTGCAAGCAGTGATTCTTCTTCATCAGCACTAACATATGCTGTCATCGATGGTGAGAACATGAAGTTACACTTTCGAATAACTTCGAACATTCTCGATAATGGAATCGTTGTTCTTACACGGTCTCCGGTTTTTCTATCACGCGCGTTGATTGTTACCGTACGGTCATTGTATTCAAAGTGCCCGCCCGGTTGCATCGCAATAGCCATTTGTTCTTTAATGAGTTCAATTGGCTGTTTATACTTGCGAGCAAAGAACGCTGCTGTCTGTTCGAAATAACCTTTTAGGAAATCGTTATCTCGAATATAGTAGTCAATCGATCTTAAAAATAAGCTCATTAAAGGAACCTCGTTTGTCCCATACCTGTCATAATATAGGACATAGAGGAAAAAAAAAAGAAAGTTGGGAAGGGCCGAAGCCCTTCCTTATTTACATAACTTGAGAATAAGCTCTTTGGCTGGTAATCCCAACAACTCGCCGACTGCATTAATAACGTAGTCGAATTGGGCACCTTTCAATTCACCTTGCATCGCTTCGATAACATCAGACTGCGTAACTGCGCGATTGTTATTCAGTAGCTGAATTTGCGATGGTGATAATACAGAAGACAGTTTACCATTAAAGTCTTCTACTTTGCCGACCTTGAATAGTTTAGATACATCTATAGTAGTATAAAACTTTTCAGCGGTCTTTTTTCCTGATTCATCGGATAACTTCTTTAGTTTTTCACCGATAATCTTGTTTGCCAATCCTACGTTAACACGCTCCATCGTGTTATCGATAAACATGATGTCTCCACCGTGTGTATATATTGGCTCTGCACGTACTCTCATTCCGATATCCCTTAGTTAGCTACGCAAATCGATTTAACAATTGAAATGAATAGCATTGTTTTAAGTTTCTGCGGCTCTGGTAAACTGGCATATGGTACCATTGCCGGATGTTCCATTCGCACAGGGTCAATCTCTGGACCATAGCGGTAGCCTTGGTTAGCCATTGATTCAATCCATGCTTTATGGCACTCTTTTGGAGTGATGTCTGGATTATCTGAGACCAACGACACGCCTACCAGTGCACGCTGTTTAGATTCATCATCCAACTCATCCCAGTCTGCGTTATACGGCTCATTAAAATATGAGCGCAAGCCATTATTAACCTGATGTGCTACTTTTGCAGCCAGGATTTGTTTCGCGTTAAACATTTTTCGGAATCTCCATGGAAAGGATTTTGAAACCACCTGATAACAGATACTTATTCAGCCGCTCCAACTCGGAACTATTGCTAAGCACAATCTTGGTGGTTGCAATTACTTCAGTAACAACTGTTACATCGTTATCGATCCATGGCAATGCCAACGCACGGCTTGTTTTACCGTCTGGCAATACCAGAGCAACATACTCCAACTCTTGTGCAGCACGCGGCGTACCGGGTGGTAAATCTGCATAGATGTTAGCGTGTGTTGCTACGATATTTGGGTCAATCGCAACGGCAATATCGAAATCGACAATGCCCTTTTTGCGACAGTTGTTAAAGTTGCCGCCAAGACGTTCTGTAATCAATCGAATGTTTACATAAGTTCCTGACGGCAGAGTTTTGATATCGGCCATACTTAGACTCCCAGTTAATCATCATAGGAATCAATCGAATGTTACCGTAAGATGGTTAGTATCAGCATTCCAGTGTATTCCAGTTGCCGTACATGCGCTCATATCGTATCCTGCTGTTGCAAATGGGTCTACCAACAATGCATACAAGTCTGGCACGTATAAGCTTTCCATATCTTCAAAGTGTTTTTGGATTTCTTTAAGCTTTATAAATGTTTCTACATCACACATGTCCAGCTCAACATCGTCCATCAATCTATCTAGATATGTATCATAATCAACCAAATCGTGGAAGCTACACGGGTAAAGTCTGCGATAAGTCAACTTACATAGATGTACCAAAAGCTGTGTATGAACATCAAGTATTCGGTGAACAACCCATTGCGAATCGTAGTAGCTGCTAACCCATGTGCCGAGTACATCCCTTTCAATCTTACGGATGCACACCTGTGCTTTAGGCAATATGTCTTTATAAAAATGACGTATATTGCTGATACCGGAACGACTCGGCAATACGCAAATAGTAGTCAATGTATCTCCCCATCCACAGTTATATACCTGCGAGATAGATCAATATCCAAACCAGTGACTGATATTAAATCGAAGTTTCTTACTTCTTCGGTAATGATGTCAATCACTTCTGAGAATATTCTATCTGCATCTCCAAGCAAGTCAATGAGCTTTCTAAATTTCTCTCTGAAATGTTCAGGGAAATCGATGCCATCTACATCGCTATTGTCACAGGAATACTCTTCTATTAAATTATTCAAGAAGGCTTCAATCTTATCCGTAGTTTCCCTAACATAATCCAAATCCAGGTCCGGCGTCAGTCTATCAATTACTGCTAAGTGTAGCGAGTAATTAAAGAAGTCTGTTAATGCTTCTTGCATCATTGCCGTATCTTCTACTTCGTCATAATCATACATAGTCTTGGCTTCAGGGGCAAAGCCCCTGTCGCCCAAGTATACATTCTTGATGAAGAAAACCATGCACTTATGACGAGCTGCCCCGTACATAGGGATTATCAGTCGTCTTTCTGCCATAAAATATCCTAGTGTATTACACCGTGCGCTAACTCTTTTGGAACGAAAACAATGGAATATGTATCGGTTGGCAACGCGAAGAATATATCTAGTTGCGCACCCACGCCAATTCCAACTTCATCAGAAACAGTATATCCGTGATAAACACACTCTCTTGCGAAATCCCACCATTCGTCATTGGCGATCATTGCATTGTAGTGCAAGATACATGTATCCAAAGAGTCAGCTATCGGATCGTGCTCGTCGAAATTAACAAGTTGTGTGGTTATTTCAACAACACCCGTAAGTAGTGTTTCAGCTTTATTACTCAGGAATTCACAGATGCGCTCACGAAAATCTAACTTCTCGCATTCTTCATCATTGAGTATTCCGGTCGCTAACAATAGCTTTGCAGCACGATCGTAAAGAGCCTCAGGAACAATATCGCGGTCTTTGCCGCGCTTGAAGCAATCCTTAGCATCTTTTGCACCGTTATTATACTGATCAGCTAACTCATAAATGAGCGCAGCAGCGACGGTGTCTAGTGCGCTAACCATCGCCATTGCATAAACATTGATCAGCATCTGAGTTATTTCAGTAAATCCGGTCGTTGTTCCGAACCTGCTCTCTAATCGAATAGACACGTCTGCAAGTGCGCACTTGGATAAGTAATAATCCTCGTTCTCAACATGCATAAACAGGGTTAATTGTGGGACCTCAGTCGTACTCAATTTCCACTGAACCTCTCGCTACCATGCCAGTCTCTACACTAATATGCAAGTCAATGTTTGTTGACTTAGCTACATATATAGCATGATCTGGTTCAAATTCATCGTATAGCTCGACGATAGCCATTTGATAGGCAACTGAATTAACAACGCTCATCGCTTTAAAACTGTCTTCAACAATGTCTAGGATTTCTACCGCCAGTTCCCACGTGGTTATCTCTTGACACTCCAGGTAGTTGCTGATGATTTCTTCATCTTTAACTCTGTCTAATACTTTAGCGATAGCTGCCGTAACTAGTTCTGCATCTTCGTCATCCAGTTCGTCCTCATCATCATCATTCCTGAGGATTCTCATGAACACGTAGCAATACACGCTATATGCAAACAGAACATCGTTAAGCATTATGTCTTCTACTTCATCACGAGGATGAGCAAACAATCCATATGCTTCATCAGATGCCAGCTCTCTGTGGATCTCGAGCAAGTTGTCTTCAATGTGCCCTAAGTATACCCTGTATTTCACGGCGAACTCCCGCGTGTTTAGCGCTATACATAGAGTACATTTTAAAGATGGCAGTAACTAACCGAGCGGGATCAACTTGCTGATCTTCCTCGATTTTGTACTCTTGGTAAGCAGCGACTCGTGTTATGCACATGAATTCACTATGGTTACGCTCAGCAATTTCGGTCTCTTCAAGACTGATCTGCATTGCGAAGAATTCATCACTCATCGCCATCAAACATGAAAGTATGCTACACATTAATCTTGCTGCAACAATCGCTGCAACGATTCCGGCGTTCTCTGTTAACTCTTCGCCGTTACGTGAGATGTTATCAATGATGTATTTTACTGCAGCCGAATTGTTTTCAATTTCCTCTAAGGAAACGTAATGCAATCCAGCACGAATCAGTGTATTCACATCTTCGATAACAAACTCAATAAGATCAACGTTACTTTCACCCAAGCCATTGATAGATGCTAGATCGTCAATTAGCTCACCATATCCTTCGATAACATGAACACCGATCATTTTGCCATCCTCATATCAACAACAATACAATAGCGAGAATATTCTGCTTCTCTTATCTGGATATCTGTGAAATCGTAATCTCTCAGAACATCTTCCAGATATGTGTACAACCGAACATATCCAGATGTCGTAATAATTCGCTCCATGATTACACGACATGCTGAGATTGCATCGATGATGTCACGTGGTCGATCGTTTTGATCTTCTTCCATTTTCTCGCTAACGGTTTCATTGATCTCACCAATTACTGATGTTACCAAATCCAAGCTGAATGGTGCACGTGAGTTAATATCTTCTATGGCTTGCATTACTGACCATACCCACAGATCTGCGAAGTCGATACACGATGGCCGTTTACTGGCATTGCGTGATATCTCGTCAATCAACGAGTCAACTTCGTCGCGTTCCATGTAGATGCGCAATTCTTTATTCATTTTACATACCTTATTAGCCCAGATAGTTCCGCACAGAACATATCTGCACCTTCTTTAAAATCAACTATATCCAAATCGCCGCAGATTACGTTTTTGCCTACGCCAGATAGCACTAGCTTTCGAGTAACTCGATGTATGTCCATATATACATCACGCAAGCCAGGGATATCTCGTGTATCTGTTTCCATCTGGAACTTAGCGTATTCTGACGGGGTGACATTTAGCCAGAACTCAATCACGTCTCTCATCAGTAGATAGTGATCTGGAATTGAAATCCCATGTATGACGGATAATGAGTTGAGTGTCTCGTGACAATCCTCTCGAGATAACTGCACGTTTAGTGGTATCGCGTTTTTCATCTTTCGGCTTTCCACGATGTGTTGCTTTAAGACGTTTAATTTCGGCGATAGTCTGTTCGTCCATCTTGGAGTATTCGAATTTCTCTTTAAGGATGAATGAATCTAAGATATCGCGTTCCGTAAGAAGGAATACACGCTCACCTGATTTATCGTAGCGATTCGCGTAATTGGTCACTTCTACATCATCAATGTACGTATCGCAATTGTTCTTATAAACATCCTCGTCCATTTCCGGGGTGATTGTATCCGAAACAAAGAACGGGTCGTTAACGATTAGAGGTTCTTCCTTCTTAAACTCACGTGCTTCCACACGACCAACACCAAACATTCGAGTATATGCAATGATGCGATAATCGCCAGAAGATACCATCGATAGTACGCTACCTACTGTTAGATATTGTACGGCATCCCAGCGTTCATGATAACGTGCAAGGATTGATTTACATTCTTCGTAAATGATTTTACACCATTCCAGCGATGGGCGTGTGCCGATACGCTGCATAATTGGCGGTGTAATTGTCATATCGTCCAAACCATCGATAGCTTCCAGGAAGTAATCAATATCACGAACATTTGGAATCGATAGAAAATAATCTTTGAACGCGAAGTCCATGAAGTACACAAGGCCATTGGTAACATAGCCATAGTGGCAGAATAAATCTCCGTACTCGTGACTGATTCGTTCAGCTTCTGCATTAAGATATACTCGCGAGACATCAAGCATTTTCAATATTCCCATATATTCTAAAAGTATTTTTACCGGCCTGTACAACATTAACTATTTCGATACACGGCTCGAGTACAAATGTGTTGTATATTGACTTAATGATCCGATCTCTAATATATCCACTTCTACGATCCCACTGGTCATTACAGAGTTCTATGTTGTGCGCCCAGGAACATTCTGAAGAGAATACATATCCGATTGCATTTAAGCCACACACGACGTCATCTACATCGCATATAACATCATGCAGATCCTCTAGTCTAAACTGATAGACGTATCTACGTCGTGTCATAATGTTTTCCTCACAATGCTCACAACTATAATATATGTCTATAGTTGCTTACAAAGCAATACATATCCAGTCGTTTTTTAAAACTTCGTATGAATCCAACAGGAGGACATATGGATCTTTTCAATAATGCAGTACAATTTGTACTCAATAACGACATCCCAAAACGCATCTTAGAAGATGCATTTCTGCCAGATAAACACTCAAATCAGCGTAATCGTTCGCTCACAGATTGCATTATTGAGCGAGTTATTCGCAATAAAGTGATGCCAGATTTGAGCAGAATCGGTGGTACTTTGATCGATATTCCACTGTATGAATGTCCATTCTCATACGACGATACACTCAATTATCGCTACCATCGCATCTATGAAATCGATGCAAAATACACCCAAAATCGTCCAATTTATTCAGTGCTCAGAGCCTACAATAACGGCGTAATTTCAGCTACTGCAGGCATGACTCCATTCAATGCTGGGTACTCAACTTATCAGACTTCTACCGTCGATGAGATGATGTCAAAGCAAATTATGTCAAGAGATCGGATGGTCAAGTTCTCCGATGCCGATATAGAGGTCGTAGGGCCATTCTCGCTGCGTGTAACCAACACAATAATGCTAGCCTACAACTTAACCTTAGAATGCCGTATAGGCTATTCTAGCGAGTTTCACGAGCTAATGCCTCCATACCACCATGAATTCAATTTATTGGTGGATTTAGCAGTTAAGTCATATATCTACCGCGAACTCCGTTTAGACATCGATATGTTTAAACTTGACGGTGGACGTGAACTCGGCGTTTACAAAGATTACGTAGACAGCTATTCCAATGCTTCCAGCGATTACCAGGAACAGATTAGCAAGCGCTGGCGTAAGCTTCTGATTCTGGGTGATGCTCGTCGTGCTAAGAAAGCTGACTGGAACGCTGGCATGGTAACTGTTTAAAGACAAATAAAAATTAGGAACCGCTCTGGGGCTTTCGCCCCAGAGCTTTCCATTATACGCCGAATGATCTAACATCGGCAAGCGATATCTAAACCGCTTTATGGGATCGTCGCATTTTATGCAATCTGCGTTACGACGATCGTCCCACCATACCAGCCCAGGCTGTACTCGCATTGCTTTCCAGGTTGCTCTAGCACGGTAGCTTGGCGCCGGCTGTTGTTATTTCGGACTCTCGTTGGGCTGTGTCTACGCTACTCAATTCGGTATCTGTCATAGCTATGGGGAGGCGCTCTGACTAAATCCATTATGACGCGTTCAGGGATAACAAGAATAACAACAACCAGCATTAGGTCGCCAACCACGCCAATAGTCATCCGGTCAGAGACTTCTATGGAGTGGCATGGTCGGCAGATAAGCACGCCTTTCAACATCCGTATTGAGAGGCGTAAGGGGAATTGCGCTCGGAATGATCTCACAACCGATTCAGTTACAATGAGTGTGCGCTGATTGTTATTGAATTGGTTCGGTTGTGTGTTCGTGCACATGAACTATAACCCAGTTATTTTTTACATGGTTTTAAGTTTACGTATAAATGTAACTCGTCGGCTCGGCTCGCTGGCCGGCGCGACGCTTATGTAAATACTCAAAAGCTTACTGTTGAATTCTAGTGAATATATACCATGTAATTTATTCCTGGTATTTAACTATTCTCACTTGAAACATATTCCATGTTAAAAATTATATATTAGGAATTCCCCAAGAATTCCGTCTAAACTAACCTAAATAATCTGGTTTTCCTGAGATAAACTCAGGGAAAACCTTAAATCCTGTAAAAAATTACATGTATATTATATTTATATGTAGAAAATTAAGGTGTTGGGGGAGGGGGGGTCGAAAGAGAAAGATTTATATAACTATATCTTTTATTCGACTTTTTTTTAACAGGGTTCAAAAACGGCAAAAAAAAATGAAATTCCCCGGTTAGGGGGAACTTCAAGAAATTTGTTAGTTCAGAGTCCAATGTTTTATGACTTCTGAGTCACCAACGTCGTACTTGTAGATAACACGTTGCTCTGAAAATGACCAGATAAAATTCTTAGCGTTGCACGGAACACCCAATGGTTCCATGTGCGCATCCGCTAAGTTGACAACGTATTGCTTCCCTGCCGGGCAGGCTTCACTAACGCCTGTGGATATGAATACCACGCCGGCGCTGGCCGACTCCACCAAGACTTGATCGCTTAGAACGATGGCCTGTGAGTCTTTGACTTCCTTGGGCAACTCTCCACATCCGTAACAGACCAAGCCTCGTTCAGCCTGAGTTAACGCATAGTGCGTGTTCAGGTAAACCAAGTTTGGATCATCAGCAACTGCGGTAGATGCGATTGCTGGAGTTACGTTCATTGCTGCTGCCAGTACCAGTGCTGCTAAAGCCATTTTAATTCCCCTTAAATCCAAGATAAGTTTTTGAAGATGTTAGTGAATCGTGATATTTGAAACTTTGCGGTTTCCTTCCGCATCTGTGTAATAATATCCGATGTCTGTGATTTCTCGTTTAGCACCGAGAATTGAGTTCATCTCGTTGATGAACTTCAGCTTATGGATTGAATCGATTCGGTAAGTCGATTCCATTTTCAGGATTCGCTGACCATTAGGTGTTTGCATTACTGCCACCAAGTCGCCGTTACGCAACCCAGAGCAGTTCAAGTTTAAGACTTGATTACCGCGGTAGTCAGTCAATGTGATTCCGTCAAGCGATTCGTTGACTTCGCTTGAGCTTAAGTATCTATGGTTTAGTACCATGACATTTGCCTCGCTTGTTTGAAATTGAAATTACTCGCGGTGAGGTGAAGTTACTCACTCGGTCGCCGGGTACGAATTGTGTGAAGCTTACTTCGCATGATTTGCCCACGAATCCATTCGATGGTTCTTTGGTATCACGTAACCATTTGGGAATGGCCATCGCTTTCACATGATACATCACACCATCCCTTACGGTAGCTACTAGCAAACCACAGATCTGGGATTCGTTATCTTCTTCAGTGATAACGGCTACGATAGTACCAGACGTTTGACGATTTGGCATCTTTCGGAAATACTGTAATCCCTGATTGGTTGTAGCCCGGATTAAGAAACCATCCCAAGCATCACCATATTGCTCCTGTAACGCTTTGTCAGTAGACATCACGTTAAGTGGCAACGTAACCCTAGGTAAAGACCGTACGTGGTCTGTATCGATTCCTAGGATGTTATAGATCGTATAGTCACCATGCCATTCCGATCTTGGCAGTGTTGCATGACGCTCGATCCACTTGTCAGCGTTTCTAGAAGGTCCGTTTGAGCTACTGATGAACAGGTAGCCGTATAAACCAACGGATTGCAACCAGTCACCGAATTTAGAATTCACGTAACTGGCGTTAGAAGTCTTGACTACATGGTCCCCTGACGCCAAGACATTGAATTCGAACATCTTAGAATCGAATCTTAAGAACACCTCAGTGTTCCGAATTAGGCCTTGCTTTTGCATTGCCTGGTAATCTTTAAACGATCCAATGTGCATATTCATAATCTCCAAGTTGAATTACGTATTGGTTCACCTAGATAATATATATCTGAGATTATGTTCAATCTTAGTATGGCCCAGGCTGGTTCTTTTCAATCTAAAAGAATCGTGTATTTTTTAACAGGACGGTGTATCGTATGTTGGAACTGCTGATCGGTACAACGCGTAGTTTACTAGCACGAAGCATAACGCTCGGGCTGGAGAATTACAAAAACGAAAGATATAACACGCTATACGATGCGTTCAACGAAGCTGCGGATAACGTAGTAGGCGATGAGCGTTTCGCTAAACGTGTTATCAATTACGCCCGATACCTGCGGACCAAGAATGCTGATCACATCTCCTGGTTCGGTGGAAACCTTTTGGGCGTGGATCGGATTAAGTTAGTGCCGTCCGATGTGGAACGGTGGTTTGATGAAGTTCTGGAAGTCGATGAAAATCTTCTTAGAGAATGCGTACACGCGGTACCCTCGATCAACACTGATTGGAATGTTTCGTCCGATATATTCAACCTCAGCTGCATTTGGGCAATTCACCGCTTAGTCACCTCATCAAACCAACAATCACGATTGATTAAACAAGCACAAGTTGAAGTCGGAGTTATTTTACAATTCCGATTCTATACGAGCATCTGGTTTAATCAGTTCAGTAACCCAGTTGATAAAGCCGCGGCGGAAGCCACCTATCAGTCACTTTCACTGAAGTTTAGGCTTAGACAACTAGGAAGCTGGGGTGCCCTGCTTGAACATCAGGCAGAGGCACTTGTTGATCCTAAGGGTATTCGTGCTCGCACCCTTAAGACTTTTTCCGAAGACGACGATGTTATTCGTATCGTTACTGATATTAGTACTCGTTGTCGTGCTGTAGTCAAGGACATGTATGGGCCTCTGGAAGCAGTGCGTGCGGCTAACTCCCGCATCACCGTTACTGGGTCAACCGCCATTTCCGTAGATGGTGACAAAATCATCAAAGATGCGGCAGTGTTTTATAACACGGCCAGCTATTACCTGTTAGATGCGGCAAGCAACCCCACCAACTTCATTCGTGAAGATCTGGTCTATCTGGTTTGCGACATTATGCCTACCGTTAGCGAAAAGGCGCTGCGTGAATGCTTAACGGCAATCGCTAGTGCGCCTGACGGTCGTTTAAGGCAATCTGTTAACTGGATGATGGAAAATACGTTGCAGCATGCATTCGAGTACATCAGCTCGAACAGAATCAGGGTTACGGACGCGGGTCAAATACTGACCAAGTTGAGAGCCATTTACACTGCTCCGAAGACAACGGGCGAATTACTACCGAAGATAAGAACAGAGATTGAGCGGTTTGCCAAGAAGAATTGCTTTTTGCGATCACCTTCAGCACTGGCAGCAGTTCGCACAACAATCATGTTATACTTCGTGGTTCGGGCACTCGCCTATAATCAGTACAAATAATTTAGAGGTTGGGGCGAAAGCCCCAACCTACTATTTTATCATTTTTGCCGAGAACTTGTAATTGCTGAGAATCGTACAAACGGTTGCAGCCTTCTCATTAGCAATCAGTAGTGAATCGCGGCTAGTAGGAATGAATGGCAACTCCATACCGGTACGATACATTGCAAAGATTTCTTTCAATACAGGGCAGGTCGTAGCGTGATCAGGCTTTTCAACTAAGATCGTAAACGTATCCCAGTAGAATGTGAATGATGCCAATGACTTATCCTGGAAGTCTACCGAGATCTGAACCTTACGGGCTTTCGATTTCGGATTGATCTCTTTGCCGTATGTTGGAACCTGGACTCTATTCATGATTCACCCACGCGTTATATACAGGATAGTTGAACTTGCTTGGCACTTGAGTACGCATAATGCGCTCATCTAGGTCATGCAAAGCATCAAGATGATCAAACAGGTTGTCTGTCTTAAACAAGACTAGCTGCTTAATCTCAGGCTCACCGTGCGAAATGTAACTGATCAGCCAGTTGCCTTCATCCAGCTGATAGCAGATCAATACATTATCACGTCTTGTGTCACGCTGACAGATAGTTTGCAAGTAAGTCAGTTGACCTGCGTCATCCATTACTTCCCATTCCGCACTATCGGTGTTGTCGTATGCAGCATCTTCATAGAAGGTGATTCGTCCGAAATATCCATTGTTACCATTAGCGCAATGCATGTGAACTTGCTTATGCGAAGTTAAAACTTTTAACGCGTGCATGTGTGTCTCCTTATACAGATATCATCCAGTAATTGTTCATAGGTAATATCATCAGGTGAAGAATAATAGGAAAAAATAACAGGAGACAAAAGTTTGAATGGGATATCCCAGCGATAAAGCTTATCCATCATTCCATGCATGTAGACACTGAAAGAATTATGACTATTTGCATGGATTAGATAGTAGGATATATAATTTAGCTCATCTGTAGCTTTCTCAATATAAGCCTTTCTGAGCGATCCTAAGTCTGACTGGTACGTCTGCCCTAGTCGCAGGTAGATATCTTCACCCGTGACGTTTAAGAGCGTTTTAAGAGTACTTATATCTCCTATCTCTTTCAACCTTTGATAAAAACCTGCACCTATCTTGATACAGCTAGCATTTTCAGATAAACTATCAAAGTCAATCATAACAGATCCCGGCATAAATAGGCTGTCCTAGGACAGCCTAGAATATTATGTTTTAAGTCAGACTAATTATTGACGCAATGCGTTCCGCTTCCTGAAACGACATTGTGAAAACACAAGATGCCACTGACAAATACACCAGATTACTGGCAAGAGTTTTACTTAATCCTCTTGCAGTCCATACTGTGTAGAAGTTCAGAACGACCTTGTTTATCCCACTGATTGTTGCAAGTTTACGGAACACTAAGCCAACGACATGAACAGCAATTAGCGCTGACATTAGTGAGAATAACAACTGTAAGAACAAAGACATTATGAATATCCTCTCTTGAGTTTTTCCGCCCCGAGCAACTCCTCAAGTTCAGACAAGGACTTAGCACTAGAAGTATCCACCTGGATAAATTTGAGCTTGTTCCTAATCTGTCGCTCATAGGACAGTTTGGAGTACGGACATTTCTCTTTAGAAAGCTGTTTAACGAGATCTCGGATTTCATCGATGAGTTCAACCATCTCCTCGTATTCCTCCTCGGTCTCTTCAACATTATTAGCGACTTTACGCAATGCTCTCCGGTTCGAAATCCCATAAAAATCCAGATTCTTACCGTAAAGAATAAACCACGTTGCCAACATCCAAGCAATTACGGAGTCATCGTGACCGCCGTCTGGGTGGTCTACACGTCCGTTTTTGATCTGGAGGGCAAGCATTTCGTTAACCAACTCCGCGGCATGGAGTACGTTAACACCGAGCTCAATAGCGTACGTCAATACATCGCCATAGAGATCTCGTCGTGTAGCTGCAGTTGTGTTGAAACCGAATGTAGCACGATACTTGTTCATGTAACGAGGGTCTCTGAAACTGCTCGTATTCATTACGTAATCGCGATAGTTATCGGTTGTACGCTCCTCCTGTGTCTGTCTGTTAAAGATACGCTTACACGGATTTATACCCGCGTTAGTCATGGCGACAATCAATGTGTCGATCATGGTAGGCGCTGATGATTTACGTTCTGGTACCAATACAGTGTTCTGATATCTGGCCATAAACTCATATAACCACATGGTGTATATGTGAAGGTTAGATTCTTTAACTGTAGAGATAGCAGCAACTTCTAGTGTTTCGGTGTTAATCAGGATAAACTGAATAGCATCTCGACCCACAGCATCTGAAGTATCAAGACCGATTACATGCATGGTTTTCATGCGTTCAGCAATCTCGTGCTTCGGATAGAACCACTTCAGAGTATAGTTGTTCTTATAGAACTCCGTATGCTCTGGTCGCTTGGTACTGGCTTTAATAGCCTCAAGCTGTTCTGTGGTAAATGGTGACATGGCATTACCAGAAGTCCACTGTAGACCGAAGTCACGTAGTCTCTGGAGTCTGTCACCACCGGCGTTACGCATGGCGTTATACAGATCTAAGTCTGTCATGCCTAACTGTCGGTGTGTAAATGGTCCATGGAATAATGTACGGTCGCCACCACATGCCCGGTTAATGGCATCGTGTAGAATATCGCGAGTTGCGAAATTCATGTAGCTTTCATCCCAATAGACGCCACCCATAAACATATGGTATGTGTAGGCGCCCTCAGGAGTGTCAAGCATACCTGGCGTAGTTACGAACATGTTACCGTATGGAATACCCTTACGTTCAGAGTTCTCACGTACCTTAGAACCAGCCGCTAGTGCTGCCGGTAGCATTTCTTCGATGTATTTGGTAAAAGCTGTCTCATCCGAACCAAAGGTACCAGCGGTATTTCCGCGACCACGGTTGTTTGCAGACTTACGATCGGTAGGTGGGATTACTGTTAGAACGTTGTTGTTACGGGTGTTATAGGTAAACTTATATTCGTTTTCAGCATCGTTGTTAAGTACATAAGTCCACTGTGGCAATACTGCTCGAGCACGCCGCATACGGACCATGGTTTCATTACGCAGTCCACTATCTTTAGTGATTAGGATTTGCGTCAAGTTACGACCATATTGCGCAAGGTATAACATCAGCATATATAGAACTACTGACTTACCTCGCTGACGAATCATCAATAACCCAAAGTCGACGTTATTGAAATATGCCCAGACTAACGCAAAAGTACCGCGGTTAATCATAAACACAGAAGGATCATCACCTTCTTGAGGAACCAATGCAACTTCCCGGAACCAATACCATGGGTTTTCAGCACATTCCCGGTCAATCGCAGTTTTCATATCCGTGCTGAGAGTATCTGGCTTTTCCTTGGTGTAATCGAAACGCGCATCAACCCCACTTAACTTAGGGCGAAATAGCGCAAGCACCATGTACCAGTTCTCAACACCTAGGGTCTTGTGGGTATATGCCAGCTGAATGAATGATTCGTTTTCAGTATTCAAATCATAAACAGCATCAGGATAGTAACCCCAATCTTCCTTCCTAAGTATGATCGACATACTAGACTCCGAATAAAGAGGTGGGCATTGCCCACCTCGTTTACTTAATTGTCTTCATGCAGTAACAACGGCGAGACACCTAAATACAAATCATCGGCTTTAGATTGAATCAGCCAAACAATACGCACGGTATCACCATCAACAATCGGACAATCTACAACGAGCTCTGTCAACCAATCGCTAACCGGATAACGGAACTTACGTCCACCGATTTGCAATTCGAAGTGTGTTGGCTGTGGTGGTCTTAAACCTTCAGCCTTGCGATCAAATACCGGATAGATAGGATAGTACAACTTATCCAACCATTCCGATAGTGAACGCTGCTCACACTTGATATCGAGCTTGTTGTATGTAACGTTGAACGGCTTGAACAACACGAAAGCTTCGTCACCGTATGCTGGACTTGACTTCACATATTCAATAATGAAGTTGTCGCGCTTCTCATTACCTGGAGCAGTGAAAGTAATTGAGAAAACTTCAGTATGATAATGCGCCTTAAACTCAGGACTTACGTCAGCAAGGTTCAGTCGAATACCGACCTGTTGTTTGATGCCATAAAGTTTAGGGTCCAGTGGCGGGGAGTTCTCAGCGTAACGAACCCACTGTGTCGCAGGATATACACCATTCCGACGGATGTCAGTCAGGTAGTATTCCATACGATAACCGGTCTCAGCACCACGCCATACAGGCACTGCATAAATCTTAGGACTATATGCCCCTTCAATACGCTCTGTAACGGCGCTGTAGCGACGATTGATCACACCCTCTACAATGTCATTGCCAATGTACGTCTCTTCGTTAGAGAGCATGTAGCTTAGCTGTAATGGGATTTCCAAACCAACGCTGGAAGCAATCATCATCTCATCGTAAGCACCAGACGATTTCAGACCAATTAACTTGATCTTACTACCATCGATATTCTTAACCACAGTCCCAGTTGTGTAGATAACTTCACACTCGAACAGTAGGTCATCGATAGGAACGTTCTGAGGCAGCTCAACAACACGATCGTTGTCAGGAGACACCCACGGTGTTTTCAGACGAATATCAACGATACGCTTCTGTGGCTTATTGGTAGCCATAGCGATGTCGGTCAAGATGACATTACATGAACCAATATCGGTTGGCATATCTTGCGCGTTGTAAGTAACTACAGTTACGCGCTCACCATTAGCAGGGATCTTAGTACAGATACCAGCTACCGGATTTTTGATCGTCTTGTTGCTAGTGTTCCCACTGAAGGATAACTCCAATGGAATCTTATCATCAAAACGATTACCATGCATATAACCAGAAATGCATGTGCCACCCTCACCAATCTCGCTACCTAACCAAACGCGAATATGTGTGTTGGCAGAGCCCTTCACATACCACTGTGAGTTTAAGTTAAGTGTTGCAGGTACCGTGTCTTTATTAATCAGCACACGGAATGCATCACGAGACATTGGCGAACGCTCACCGGTAATAACATCAGTGTTGCTGTAGTTAGGCCCGGCATATGGTTCAAGATCGAAGTTGAAAGGCGGGTTCGGATTACGGTAGGATACAATCCACCATGTACGATCCTTGACCTTAACAACTATCTCATTTTCGTTAGGTACGATTCGCCCACTATCGGCAATATCAGCGAAGTATAGTTCATGATAGGCTAGTATCCGCCAGTCACGACCGTCTTCGACGATAGGCTTTTTGGTATTAATACTCATGGTCTATCTTTTACCCTCAGATGCTTATTGAGTAATACTCGGTTGTTGAAATAGAGGCTATTCACACGCTCAATAAATGAAAACTCAAGCGGATACAGCTCAACCATCCCACGCACTGCAATCGGATAGAACACGACATAATCATTATCGATGTTTTCCATAAATGCAGCATCAGCCTTGAGGAACTTTTTGTAGTTACCCATGAGCTGCTCAATCTCTTCAGTCGAAATATAGTTATTTGGACGTTCTGAGATAGCAAACTCACCATTGAGGATATCCAAGATCATCTTATTCAGCGTTAAGCTAAACAACATGTACCGATTAGTAATCGGATTGATATCAACAGCAGGTGGCTGTGGAATTGCCTGCGTCAGATACTCTTCCACAGCAGCATCTGTCTCTTTAGCAATTGCATGGAACGGATACGTTGGGTACTCGATGTGATTTCGCAGTGGGATTAACGGGTCGGTAATCTGATAAGGCATACCATTAGGCAACTTACCAGCAATGCGCCCCAAGTCCTCACGGAATGTAACTTGACTGCGATCAAACATGCGACCACCAGCGATAACACGAATGACTTTATCATCCTTGATATCGTAGCGCGAGTTATTACTCAGAATACCGTCATAAACGAATCCGTGCTTCGGCATGGTGTATTTAGTAGAGCGTGGAACGAAGTTGCGGGCCCGCAAAACAATATTGAAATCCTTGTTTCCGATCTCCTCAACAATCGTCTTATCACAAATCCCCACCATTGGCCAGTCAACAATAGCACTAACACCAATTACCAGACTGCGTCCATTCAGCCAAACCTCAACCGTCTCCGGTTCAAATTCCAACGGTGTATATGTTGCAGTCAGTTTGTTCTTGTACTGCGCATTGAAATACAACAGACCTTTGCCGCTAAGCATGTCAGCGTTTTCAAACTTAAACTCATTGACTAAGAATGAGCGATCGCTTTGCCGTACAGGCAAGAATCGAGTTGGGTCAGTGTGCCAAACCACAGTGCCATCAGCAAGGATATCGTAGGCATTACTATCAGTA
This sequence comes from Clostridium sp., assembly GCF_051656525.1. Classification (GTDB taxonomy): domain Bacteria; phylum Bacillota; class Clostridia; order Clostridiales; family Clostridiaceae; genus Clostridium. The sequence goes on from NZ_JBOGCC010000278.1 coordinate 94,456, forward strand.
ACTTCAGTATATTTCCAAGTAGGTTTCTCACTCACTGTCTCATCGAGATAGTAGCGATACTGGTACATTGGATTGACCTTAGTCATTGTTGTACCGAACTCAATATCAAGTTCATCGGTACCAATACCTTCGATTATTTCAACAAATGCAGTATCCTTGTACTTACAGATATGCATTGAGCCTTCGAATACCGAATGATTACTCCAGCCTAGCAGCAACCCTTTGCGATCATACTCGAAAATAGAGCACTGCTGAACCATGCCGAAATGAACCGGGGCACGTGGATTACCTTCAGTATCATAAATCACTGGAGTATAGTTATACCCAAGCAATTTACTGCACGCATTATAGCCATATGCATCAGTAACCAATTTTCTGGTTATATGCTCCGGCATTGCATTTATCAGTCGTGCATATGGTGCCTGCTCTAACGTAGATGCTTTCCAGATATCCAGCGAATCATCTGGACCAACGATAGCAGAGATAATCTGATCGTCATCCATCTGATATAGCTCAAGAATACGATTGGAATCGAACTCCACCATATTATCAAGCGCTGGTTGTCGAACATACATTACAAGTTCAATATCACCGTACCCTTCCCACCACTCTGGATTACAGATACCGTAATCGTACAGATGCTTTGATGATATACTGAAATCACGATGCGTCAGCTGTCGCAAATCAGCCATCATGTGCGTATGTACAAATCGCCCAACACCGTTCTTGAATAGGTATAGTTCGATATCATTGAGATGTAGTACGGTATCAATTGCTTTTGGTAAGTGTACTAATAACTTACCAAACTTATCCAGCGTACTATGGAAGCTAGGCAGTTCATCAAGATAGAATTTGTGAACTTCCCGCATTGTACCGTCGTGGATATACTCCACATAGTCCCACGCTTTAACGTTGTTTACCGAGAACTTATCGACCGGATAGCCGTTAACAGTACACAACACCATACCTGGTTTACGTGAAGCTTGACCATGACGGATGATCAATCCAGTGATGTCTTCAGGCGTACGCACCACATGACTTTCACAAAAGATCTTGTGCTCAGAAGTCCAGTCAGGGTGAGTCTGATATTTACCAGTGTAAATCTTGATAAATACTTCTTCGTTGGAAACATTGACCTGGGTCTCATAACGCTTAACAGCCATCAGTAAGTTATGATTACTGATGAAGCGGAAGTAAACCAAATCTAATGGGATCTGTCGCCCAGACTCGATGTAAGGGATAATTACCACACCGTTTTCATTAACGATGTCTTTGGCGGACTTCCACCCACCCCAAGTCCCAAAATTCAAAGCTTCTGGATCTTGTAAACCAATCTGATAGGTATGATACCAATTGGTAATGTCCGGTAATTGGATATGATGTTCAGATACCTGAACCCCGAATACATCACCACGCTTATTGCACAAACGCGCCGGCTTGATGATGAACCGGCCATCTTCCGATGGCCGACACCAAACATTTTCAGCAGCGTGGTTGACTAACCACGAACTCATTTATTATCTCCTGTATTGCCTTCAGGTTTTGGCTCTTCTGGCTTAGCTGGTTCAGCTGGCTTATCGCCATCAGCCTGGAGCTCCTTACCCTTAAGGTCGATAATCATACCACTGATCATCTTAGCCAGAGCCTGCAGTGAACGCGCTGTATTAGAACAGCTGTTTACTACATCTGTGGTATAGGTCATCAGTTCTGACTTACCGGTAACAAAAGCAGTTGCAGCTTTGTGAGCATCAGACTGTTTCTCATCTTCAGTGAAGCCTGACAAATGCTCAGACAGCTTATTGAAACGATCGGTCTTGCTCTTGTATTCCTTGGACAACGCTTCCAGCTTCTTACAGGCTTCCGCATTGTTCTTGGCCATTGTCATGACACTGTCTGGATTAGAGTGCATCTCCACCAGTTTCTTAACGGCTTCAGTTTGCTCGTTTAAGAAGGTCTCATTGAAATCGCCAGTGCTTGGTAAGAACAGTTGAATGTTAACATTCTTACTGGCCTTGTTAGCAGTAACCACACCGCCAGCACCTTGTACACCACCAACTACGGAAGGCGTAGCATCTGGATTGGCTTTGTTGAATGCAGTCTGCAGATCAGTATTGAAAGACTGAATCTTTGGCAGAATTGCATTAAGTGCATTGATGTCGTTTGCATTGGCAATCGCTTCCAAGATATCTTGTGCTTGACCGAAGCCAGAAGCCAGTGCATCGATAGCTTCAGGGCCGTTGATATCGTTGATTGGGAACGGTCGGTTCGCCAATAGCGCACCGATAACTGCCTGGGCGATTTCACTACCTTCAGTACCGCCGAAGTTAGTAGTCAACCACTGATTAGCTTTGGATAGGTTCGCTTTGAACTTGGATACATCGCCACCAGTATACTTGACAGGACCCATTGAGATGGAGCTACCTTTACCACCGGATTTAGCGAAGTCATAAACCGCCAGCTTAACGCCCGGTAAACGCACACCAGAAGACAGGTCTTGCCAAATCTTCTTGTTCTCGTCACCCAGTTTTTCCAATGCATCGTCTGCCGGCCACGCGTTCGATTTCAGTGTCTCGTATGCAGAGGAGATCAGTTCACGACTGGCCTTCATTTCACTGATTGCTTTGGTTAACTCTTCGACAGCTTTATCGCTGCTTTTAGAAGGTGACTTGTCTCCGCCGAATACGTTGGAGATCAACCATGCGATGAATGTAATCAGAATACAGCCACCAGCAACACCTGCTGCAATTGTACCGACGCCTTCGTTACCGATACGTAATTCGTAACTGTCTTTACGACCCGGCTCTACTTCATCGCAGTAGCGATCGAATACTTTTTCCACCGCGCCGATGAAGTGTTTGTCGCGGCCACCGCTAGCAGTCATAGCAGCACGTTGACCAATCAGCGTCTTGTTCTTAATAGTAGTGTGTTTAAGTGCCATCAGAACTAATGAAGCAAATGCAGGAGGGTATTCAATCGCCAGTGAAACAATTGGTACCGCGTTAGCTACCATGAAGAAGCTACCGCCTAAGCAGTTAAACAAGGTCAGACGATTCAAGTCAACCAGCGCAGGAGACACATTGGCATTGTGAATCAGACCAATTAACTCGTCCACATTACGTGGGAAAACATCACCGCACAAATCGATGATTTCAAAGATCACATCAGAATCAACACGGTAGGTAGAAGCAATCTGTTGCGCATAACGTTCTACCGCACGGAAGCCTTCAATCTTATCGAAGTAGCGACCAATAGAGAACAACGCAATACAGGTCAACAGTCGTGTTTCGTGGATTGGGCTCAGACGGTACTTGTCCTTAATAACCGAGGTCAACCAGCGAACAAACACTTCGTTAGAGAACTGCCATGCAGTAAACAAATCTTCACGACGACCACGAATCCAAGCAAGCTCCATCTTGGCACGATAGATCCACATATCACGATCTTCACCGTCGCGTACTGACAGTACACCAGCCGCATTAACATTGGAGAAACCGCGAATATCAATGTATACCTGATCATCTTCACGACGCCAGTATGGATGGATGAAGCTATCCACATCAGCATATTGATCAGTTACAAAGCGAATACTTTGACAGGAATCATCAGCAGGGAATGGTCCACGCAGCAAAGCTTTGGTGATTTCGTAGTTAATAGACTCGGTGGTAGCCAGACGAGAAATCGCACCGTCGTAGCTATTCTTAATGGACATAATGTCTCCTGTTACAATTCATATGGCAGTTACGGTATTTTTTTACCCGTTTGCTATAATGGCCAAACAAATGGAGTAAACACATGTACGCAAGTAATATCCCAGTTAGCGGGGCACCTGCGAACGTAATCTACGGTACTAAAGACGAATCATTACTAGCGCAGGTACTGCGTCCAGTAGTTGATTCCGTACATACCCCGTGGATCATGGGCTTCGCCCCAAAAGGCAAAGGCAATGTAGCACACTTGCTGCAAGGTCCAACCTTGTTCACGATGCACGGTAAAGAAGTTATCACTAACGGCACGAAGTATTCAACTTTCATGACGCCGTTTGTGGAGCTGTTTAACCGTAAAGTCAACCGCATCCTTTTCCAGCGCCTGATCCCTGATGATGCAACCATCGCATCACTGCGCTTGTATGCCGAAGTTTTTACACAAGAAATTGATACGCCTGTCAAAGAAGGCGAACCGCCTGTAGGCAAGCAAATCGTACTGAATGTAATCTATCGTGTCGGCGAATTCAGCAAAGACCAAGAGTTTGGTAAAGCTGAACGCATGGAAGGTACTAACACCAACCACGATGGTACATCATCTATTGTACTGCCACTGTATGATATCAGTGCCCCGTACGAAGGTGACTATTGCCGTAACTTCCGCTTCTCATTCAGCTGCCCGAATGCCAAGTCCAGTAACCCGGTTAGCGCAAGCCAAGTCGAGCGTATTGGTAGCCGTGTGTTCCGCATGCAGATTCGCGAAGCCTCTGAAGTTAACATCAATGGCAATATCGTCAACAACCTGGATGGCGGTAGCGCTGTACTGTACAGCCACGTGCATGGTGCCAAAGACCCGTCTGCAAACCGCGTATACGACTACCGTTATGTAATCGCCAACGGTTACATCGACAAGCGTCCGCGTGAAGGTATCCCTGCGATGCCTGGTCCGTTCGAAGGTTTCCATGTATATGAAGACCACATGAACGAACTGCTGACCACCATTGGTAAAGTGGAAGAGATCGAAGCCAACATGGTCGATCCATTCACCGCCATGGATATGGACGGCACCAAGTACACCAAAGTCAAAATCGACAACGGTACTCTGGGCGGCGAAATCCTGAACGAAAGTCATTTCCACCCGTTCATCGGTGGTGCTGACGGTACCATGAACAACGTCGAGTACGACAAACTCTGCCGTCGTGAATATGAGCGTTTCGGTAAGGGTCCAGTTAAGCTGATGGATATGTTGCGTTATCCATTCAGTCACGTATGGGATGGTGGCTTCAGTCTCAAGACTAAAGAAGCCATGGCAAACTGTATGACTCGACCAAACGTAACTGTTGTTGAGTGTCCATTCGCTTTCGACATGCCGTCAAACGATGTTGAAACTGAATCTTCAGTAACAATTGCGATTGCGCAGTATATGCGTGCATTCCCTGAATCACAACGTTATACCACCGGTGCACTGCGCGGTTATATCGTTGGTCAGGACTTCCTGCTGAACGATAAGTCATACCTGGATCGTCTCCCACTGACCTATCATCTGGCAGAACTGATGGCTGATTATGCCGGCGGCACTCAGCTGAACGCCGACAAGCGTTTCTTCGATGGTGGTGAGTATACCGTAATCAAATCAGGTTACGATGTATCTCTGCCTACCAAAGAGAACACTGTGTATGAGAATGACTATGCAAATGGTCTGATCTACGCAATCGCTTTCGATGACCATCGCTTCTTCTTCCCGTCAATGCGTTCCATCTATGACGATCATCGTTCTGTCCTGGTAGGTATGTTGCCTTCCCTGGTCTGCGGTGACTTGATGATGGTATCGCAGCGTGTTTGGGCTGAAACCACCGGCAACCAAACAATGGATGAAGAGGAATACGCGAAGCTGGTTTCTCAGAAGATCCTTAACCGTACAAGCAGCCGTTACGATACTGTCAAAGACATTAGCGTTAACGTTTACTTCACGGAAGAAGATCGTGCAGCCGGCAACCAGTGTTCTGTTGACATCTTTGTCAAGTTCAACACCAACAAGAACGTACACAAAGTATCGGTTATCGCTCAACGCGCTGGCTGATACCTGTAGCGGGGCAAAAGCCCCGCCACTGATTTGTTATTAACAAGGTGGAATATATGGCCAACACTTGGGGCGAAAACGTTCTAGGTCGTCTGGGTGACAACCCGATCCTGGATCGTAACAACGGGTTCGGTCGAACTCGTATGTCACCGATGGTTAAGGCACACGAGGGCGCTCAAAACGGCGCAGTCCTTAACATTGGTAAATACGTATTTAACGATGCGTATGTATCACGCGATGTCATTGCGAAAGTAGTAGAGTTCCCTAAGTGGATCTATTACATGCCAGACCCTGCAATGTTCAAGATGATGATCAAGTCGTTCATTGAAACACAAACCAAGATCCAAGGTTTGCAATCAACGATCACATCTGAATTCCATGAGCAGGAAATCGGTAACGCAAACATGCGTCAGTCTACCTTCAACCGTAACACGTTGCAGACTTCTGACGTAACCCACGTTATGGAACAAGATAAGGTAGGTCGTCCTTATCAGAACTTGTTCATCCTGTGGCAGCGTTACGGCATGGGCGATGTCCATAACGGCATCCCAATGATCCACCTGCTGAACCCGAATATTCAGGATCAGCTGGCCGACATGTACTGTATGACAGTACTGTACTTTGAACCGGATATCCGTAAGCGTTCTATCGAGAAAGCTTGGCTGATTACCAACATGGCGCCGAAAGGCTCTGGTGAAGTAACCGGTTCTAAAGAGATGTCTACTGGCGGTAACACCAGTTCACTGAACATTCCATTTACTGGCCTGCAGGATGACTCCTATGGCGTTTATGAAATGGCAGAGCGTGAGCTTCTGGCACTGGACCGTGGTGGCCTGAACCCAATGACCCGTAAAGCGTTCCGTGAGAACGTTGACCCAGACGTATATGCGACTGGTAACGGTTACTGGGAAGGTGCACGCGACGCTAAGAGCCAGCGTGTTTCCGGCGTTGCTGGATACTAAGGCAAAAAAAAAATAGAGAGCCCCGCAAGGGGCTCTCTTCTAACCTTTTTGTCAAATGCCAATGAATTTACGAATCAGTCGTTGAATAATTGTAGGCTGCTCTTCAATTGGTGTGTGCTCATAGAACAACGTAAATGGCAGATGTGCATCTGAGAAATCACGCAGCATATGTTTCACCTGACGCGAAGTGTTGCTGACGCACAGAATACCATCATCAACCAAACGATCCACCGACTCATCAAAGAACTCGCGTGAGTCTTCTGATAACGTCTCCAAATGTTCATCCCCTTTCTCAGAGTATGAGTCATTGGTCAACAGGATATAGATCGGAATCAGTCCGTTGTCCACCAGACGTTTGTTAAACGATAGTCCCATACGGTAGATCTCTTCGCGCAGTTCTTTAGACTGCTGCCCCTGGTATGCAAATGCAGTAAGCCAACTGCGGTCACACACAATCAGTTTATCTTGCGCGTTTTCATCTTTCAACATCTTACTGATATTGAAGTGACGGTTCGCAAACGTGATGTGCGCATCTACTTCAGGCATCTGACACTCGGTCATAAACTTGGAGAACGCTTTGAACTGTTCAGAGTTGGTAACGCCAGCTTCTGGATCGCTAGTGAATTCCGCCAGTCCATAAGCATTGCCTTCGGCTTCTTTAAGAATCTCATTGACCAGCGTAGTTTTACCAGTGTTGTCTGGACCATCGATAAAAATGATGAACCGGTGCTCGTTAAGCGGGTTCAAAGTTACTTGTTGATAGGTATCTCCAAGAACGTTTTCCAGTTCCACCATACCTTCACAGATAAGGTCTACAACCGCACGTCGGCGATTATAGTTTGTGTCCTGGTAATTGGAACACCATTCGTTAACTTCCTTAAAACAATTGGTAGATAAACGAGTATCTCGGAAAGTATCATCACAATCGTAGTGCATCTTTATATCCTATTCAATAATATCAATGATCGCATAACTAACTTTAGTAGTAGCGTCAGAGTCGTTATCAGCAAAACAGAAATTAACCGCTTTAAGTTCGAACCCATTCATTTTAAGTAGTGTGGCTGCAGCAGTTACAGCACCACGAATTTTAACAGGTTGTTTAAAGATCGGTACTAGCTCATAAGTTCGATCACCATGTTTGGCAATAAATCCACGTCGAGTATACGCACGCCGCCAAGGATCAGAAATCATATCGCAAGCTTTGTATACTGTTACGTAGCCGCAGCAAACTTCATTAATCCTTTTCAGCACATTCTCTGGGTGTTTTTTGTCAAAAAAATAACGCATTGAAGTTCCCCGGCATTAATACATTACATGATCCATATAGGGCCATGGTTACGTATTAAATAAACCGGGGTAAATTTCAATTAAGCACACGATTAAGAGATTCGAGTGCTTCCTTAGCTTTTGCTGGGCAGATCTTCAGTAGTCCCATGTTATTGTCCAAGTCCCACGCAATAACTTGGCCAGCACGAACAACTGGAGTTGCATTGTCAGCCAACTCCATGATTGTATTTACCGACTTAACAAATACTGCGTCGGCGATTACTGACTTGATTGATTTAGCCGTGCCATAAATGGCACGATCCGCGATAACATCCGTGTCAAAAATACGGTCCTTCGCAGGTTCCAAATGAACACCATCCCAGCGTTCATTAGTGGAGATAACCTGCAGCGGCTGGCCTTTTGACGCAGTGTCGAGCATCGATATAACGTTGGTATATGCGATCATTATAAGCTCCTGCGCCAAGAAAGGCGCTACATTGATTCGATTAAGTCTAACAGTAGGCGTTGCGATAGATCCTTATCTATCGTCATGTCTTTTGTATTCCATATATCTTCTTGCAACTTATTACCTTTGACAACACTACATTTGCATCGTTCCATGTATGGCTGCAAGAGTATGAATAAAGCAGGTACACCTATTTCTAGGATGTTGCCGTGCTCCTCTACCATGGATACAGTGTCCAAGTATCCCGGCGTATCTGTAACCACATCTGACCCGTGTGTGTGGAACGTTAGGGTCCCACCATTGGCTACGTATACAACCATCTTGGCTAATATCTTTTTGCCTTTGGTCATCATCAGTTTAAGATTAGCATTGCTCATTCATTATCTCCCAATAGTTAAATTACGTTTCGGCACAGGTGGTGTCATACGTACCTGCATCACTCTGATAATATATGTCTGAAAAAAATTTCATTGAAAAAACAAAAAAAATAACAGAGAGGGACCGAAGCCCCTCTCGAAGATACATTAACGACCGTTATTGATATAGGCAATTGCCGTATCAAGAAACTTGATCAAATTTTCAATTTTTATTCGTTGTTCCTTGTAGTCGCTCTCATCTGTGTCTACCTGTATTCTTGCTGATCGCCGACAGTCAGTCAAGCTGAACATCAGCGTCTTACTATCTATTGACCAGCAGGCGTTACCGGTATAGGTACATTCGACCGAACCTTCACCATTAAGCCACACCCGCCCAACTGTGGGCACATCATGAACAGCATCTAATGCTGCCTGTAATGCCGTGCGTATCTTAGTTATCTTCTTAATGAAAAGCTGACACGCCACGTCTAAATCGTCATAGCTACTGTGTAACATAACTGGGCTATAGCCGAAGCTAACCTTCAACGTAAACATCTGATGTCCATCGCTAGATTTAGATCCAGACACTACAGCATATGCTGGGTCAGTTACATTAACTGTATTAAGAAAAGTACGTATTGCGATTTTCATGTTATATCCTCAAATCCAAGATTATCAGTAATTTAATTGTTTCTGTTCACAATTATAATATATGCCTGAAATAAATTTCGTTGGAAAAGGAGCGCCTAAGCGCCCCTTTGAAAATACTCGAGTGGTTTTAGGTCATGCGCTAGTTTAATAATACGTTTACGATTTAGGTTTCGCTGATGTATTGCATATGGTGTTGATGAATCCCATGCCCACTGTAATAAACCTTGTCGCTGCTTTGGTCTGCACGCCTCATCACTTAAATTACAACCCTTGGTTACTTGAGCCTGATGTCTGGAGATAAAGCTATGCCAACGCCATATCTGTTTAGCATCAATTTCCCGAATACGTCGACCTAAGAAATATTTGATATACCATTCAAACCAACCATAAGGGTCACATTCATCAATCCAACCCTTATCCCGCCATTCTGATAATGACATACGACTCTTAACGCCGAACTTGTTCAATGATGGGTCTGGCTTCTGATATACCTTTAGCACCTTGGGTAAATCATACCATTCTTTAGGTACCCCTGGAATACCGTTTATGTATTTGCCTTCGAATACTCCAAGCTCTAGCATCTCGAGCGGTGTATAACTCGGCGTGAAATTACTATCCCAATCTTTCATTTTATATCCCTATCATGAAAAAAAAAGAGAGGCGTATGCCTCTCTCATAGTAATCACATTTTGCTAATGACTTCGAACTTGATATTGCTTAACAGTTCGTTTTCATTATGCTTCCAGTATGACTCGTATAGCTCAACAATACGCGTGTGATTACGCAAAGCATTGTTGGCCATCAGTTCAAAACCAGAACATTCCAGAATGTAATACTTCATCTTGGAATGCAGGATTCGAGTTACATGCATCAGTAACTTAGACGCATCATCACGTGCAATACCTTTATCCACCAAAGCCTTCAATGCAGAACCTTCAGTGTAGATGTCACGTGTGGCTACGTTCTGATTGAACTTACCTAACGCACCAGCATCGATATCCATGACGAGTTTGTTATCGCCAATTTCAAATACGATATCTTGCGCAAGCAATTTAGGCGTAATGGATTGTGTAACCAACACAGCATCAATCAGATTATCCAGCATAACACTCAGATAGAAACTATCCGCATGTTTTAAGTCTGCAGTATAACCAATGATAGTACGGTTAACGTTATTCAGTGAGTCACTGATCACGCTTGCCAGTTTGGCATTGATCTCGGTATTATCCGTTGTAATGTTCAGCATTTATTTCAGCTCCATCGTTATTTCTGCGTGGTTCCATGCAAATGTCGACTGTTACTTTTATGTTGAAGTAATTAAGATACGTAATTGAGTTCATGCTACGCATCAATAGTTGTGCTTGTTCACACATATATTCGTATCCGGGCATATCCGTAAACATAGCTTCGATTAATGTGGCGACCGTAGCAACTCTGACGTATTCTACGGTAATAGATGTACTAACGCGTTCGAAATGCCCTTCTCGTTTAGCGTTAATGTTAGCTACTTCTGTTTCAATACCTTTAGGCCCAAACACCGCACGGTAATTAGTATTCGTATCACGACATAAGATAGATACGTACGGACGATATAGGATGCCGTTCATACAAGCCACATACTTGCCAATTACAACATCCTGGCTAGTATAAATATGTGCCAACAAATCGAACATCATCTGGAATGTAATGACAGCGTCAGTCTCATCCTGCATTACTGGTGATAATGTCGTAGCAAGACGCTTCTCGATATCCCGCACTGCCACATCATGGTTTAGATTGGACTGATTAGTAAAATCGATAACTTGTAATTTCATCGGTAACTCCAAAATAAAAAAAATAAGAGTACATCAGGAGGCGAACGCCTCCTGATGTTTGTATTACTTAGTTAGACCACAGCTTGCTTGCACGCTTGGTGGCAACCATCATGTGGCTACCGATAGCGAAGCCGGCAGAGCCGGTCAGCTTAACTTCATCACCGGATACATCCATGGTGGCACCGAACTTAATGCCATATGCGGTAGCTTCCATTTCAGCCAGCACTTGCTTGCCTTCTGATGCTTTCAGTTCGGCAATCATAGGTTCGGTCGCAGCTGCCAGCAGTTCCTTGTGGAACTCCTTGCTGTAGTCGGACACTTGCTTAACAACGTCCGGGGTAACGCCTTCAGGCAGGTTGTCGTCGAATACCTGCTTGGCGTTAGTTGCTACAGTCTTGCCGTCTTTTTTACCGAATTTGAAATCGAAGCTCATTTTAATTCCCTTAATCAAAAACAATTTTTTGTTAGCTGATGTTGTTAGAGGATGGTCTTAGTTAGACCACAAAGTTACTGCACGATCCAGGCAGTCGCCGATAGCTGAGCTGTGCTCTTCGCTAACGTACAGGCTGATCGCATCGATGTAGTTTTCTTTAGTCGGCTCATCGGCTTCAGGACGCGTAATCGCGATGCCGTAAGTGCGACCCAGTGCCGCCGCTTCCATTTCCACCAAACCGATCTTTTTATCTGTTTTCAACAGGTCGACCATCTTAGGAAGCGCAGCTTCATAAATTGTGGTGTCGAATTCAGCATCGTATTGGCGCACTTGCTTAACGACTTCTGGAGTAACGCCTTCTGGCAAGTTATCAACGTAGACTTTCTCTACGTTTTTGATTTCGAACTTATTACCAGTTGCAACTACTTCCAGTTCAGCAAGGATCTTTTTGTTGAATGACATCTTAAACTCCAGTGTGGATTATCGTCTCATAATGAGACAACCGGTGTAAATATTTACCCAGCTCACATAGATAATATATACCCAAAATATTTTATATAGATGGTAGGGCCTAAGCCCTACCGTCCATTGATATTGTCTTTGATAGAGTTAACTGTATTGGCATATACACTAGGAGAACAGCGTCTTACACTATCCACAGTATATTTGTTTTCGGGCACAAAATCATTCATCTTTCCGCCAGTAGAAACCACAAGCTCAAAGCCGCCTTTGATATAAACATCTCCGGCAATCAAAACTTCCTTGCTAGTAACACCGACAAAAGTAATAACTGTCTGATTCGCACCTTTCACCCATATGTCTTCTGCTTTCTGAAGAGTGAACTCTCCGACAATGGGCGCCTTAAAGTTCGCAGTATCTGGACAATATGGAACTACCCAGATTTCATCGGTGGTATCAGCATCATACACAAGCTTATCATTAGGCTTGATGTATTGTTTAAACGGTAGTTCATAAATGCTGAAGATTGGCATCTTACCATTGGACCAATCGCGAATGCTGTTATAAGCAACCGCAGCATGACCAGATATTGCTTTAAGCACGTCAGCCGAGCAACATACTCTCGGTATAGTACGGTCTTCAACATCTGGATTCCAATCACCGATCGCAGGAACAAAGTTCTTGATCTTAGGGTTTTGACTGATGTGGTAGGCGCATGGTAAATTCACAATCTCTACATTAGATCGAACTTTGCGGTTCTGTAACTTTACCCACTCCTCAAGTTCCATTACTTCACCTTGACGTTAGCCATTAGAGCGTTTAGCTTTTCAGCATAGGCATCAGCACTGATAGCTTTAAGTTCATCTACCATGTGTCCATTATAAGCCATCTTGCCTTCACGCTCCAGCTCCATCTCCGCATAACCCACCAGCGTATGATTACCGTCGACGTGAATAAGTTCGTTAGCCTTAATCATGATGGTGAACTCATGCTCAAGTTTCCCGTCCTCATACTCCTCGCTAATATTACTAACGATAAATTCCCCGATTACCTTAGCTTTAAAAGCACCAGAGGATGGGTCGTTTGGAACCACCCATAACTCATTAGTAATACCAACGTCAGCAACCAAACCTTTACCTGGCTTAATACATTGCTTGAATGGCAGTTTGTAAATATAGAACTTTCCGATATCACCTTTCTTCCATCGATTGATGGCTTGGCCAGTGACAGCAGCATGCCCACGTATCGCACTCAGAAGATTGTCTGCGCAACATACTCGCGGAATAGTGCGGTTCTCATCCGGCAATTGACGAGTACCAACCATCGGCATAAACAGCTTGATGTCTGGATTCGTTGAGATATGGTATAGCCCATCGCACGTAACAATGGAGAGATCTTCCCTGATCCCTCGCGGTTGTTGTGCAATCCATGCTTTAAGGTCCATCAGGCCCCCCAGCGCAATAAAGCATTAGACTTAATAACGCCGTTGCTGCGAGATGCTGCCTTAATCAGATGGTCGATGCTACTTACGCTATGTTCCAGACCCATACGTTGCTTACTGAGTTCGATTTCACGCAGGCGAACCAGTGAGTCCATAGTTACTGGAATTTCAACAGTCTTGTTGGATGGTGTTACGAAATGCTCGAAGCCGACAGAGTTATACTTAGTAGCGATAGTCAGGCCACCTTCACTAACCAAGTCAAAGGTGATAAGTTCTTCAAACACACGAACTTTAACGCCTTTGTGATAAACTGTATCGATAACGCTACGTAGACTGAAGCATACGTTAGCATGCTTGTTATCAAGCAGAGACTTCAGTACATTGCCTTGCACGCCCTCTGGACGAATCCAACCGTGGATAATCCAGATTGGCCGGCCAGTAGCAGGGTCAGTACCCGGAGTACATTCAACACTACGAATATGGCCACAAGAGTTACGCAGATCGATTTGACGACTACGCTCAACCCACTGATCTTCAAAGTCTGGATGACGCGGGTCTTTGATAGGTGGTTCAGGATGCTCAACCTCGGAGAAGAGTTTGCCTGACATAACCTTACGCATGAAGATGCTGTTCGGTTCAAAGACGTGCTTGTTCAGATCATAACTGTACGGAATACCGATTGAGTTCGGTAATTCCAACGCACCAAACGTTACGTGGTAATAACCGTCGGCATCTTGCTCGAGCTGTCCTACTTTGTTAACACCGACTAGTGCAGTGCACTCAAATTTCAATGCCACTTTCTTTCTCCTAATTATTTAACGAATAGTTCTTCAAGTTCCTCACGCTGATGGTTATCAGTAATCAGAGTCTCACGGAAAGCTTTCTTGAGCTCACCGCCAGTAATACGAGCAATCGTACTGGTTGCGGTTAACGACTTCTCCATCACCGGGATGAATCGAGGTGATTTATAAAGATCGGCTTCGCTCTTGATAGTTTCACGATAATACACACGCAGATCATCATGCGTACGAGAAATGATACTGATCAACATATCGTAAATTGACTGATTCCCCAGATAGATGTTACACCAGTACTGGATATCAGATAACAGTTCTGCAAGATCGACGTAGTTAAAGAACCATGGTACCTTGCCATAGTCGATAAAGTAGTTAACAATGTTATAGCTAAATACCTTAACCTTAAGAGCACGTACACTCTTGAAGATTACAGCACCCGGGGAGAAAGTCAGACGATAGTATTCTTCATCGGCAATCTTAATTACTTCTGCCAAGCAATCACCGATAGCGAAACGCGATGGTACCAAGGAAACACCGTATTTGTTCCCATAGCAGATCGCGAATACTCCGACTAGGCTAATATCATCCCCAACATATGCTAACTGTTTGTTGACGTAAGTCTTGGGGAACAAAATAGTACACTCTTTGAGCGTAATCATCTGATCCCCAACCCTTTTTAAATTAGCCCAAATTTCTTCGGGCTTCCGGGTAAAGGCAGAGATATCCATTACATCTTACCGACTACGAGCTGCGCTGAGCAGAAGTCAGTGATGTATTCGATTACCACTTTCAGTTCGGCATCTTCAACCGACAGATTTGGTTCTTCCACCATAACCTGGTTGAAACGTGACGCCAAGTTATAGCAGCCAGTATGACCGTAGATGTCATTGGACACGATGTCGATGATCAGCTCTGCCAGATTGCTGATGGTGGCAAGTGTAGCACCACGCATACGCTCAGTGACTTTATCAACGATCATTGAACGGTTGATGCCTGGCGGTAAGTCGTCGGCAGATACATCGTGCAGATAAGCTGCGATTTCAGACAGGATTGATGAGCGCATGATACTCAGTCGGTTAGACTCAATTGCCTGCTGTTTAGAAGCATGGTATGATGCCCACGCACGCTCAGCCATTGCGCCTTTGGTAGTAGCCGATTCAGCAGTGAACACTGTACTTTCATTCAGCATCGCCAAACCAATCAGACGCTCTGGGGAGTTAGCCTGATTTTCATCCAGCCAGTCGTTATAGACATCAGACTCAACATAGATACGATGTTTTTTGTAATCGATATCTACGATCATCATGTTAGACTTCTTGTTGAGTTCAGAAGTCGATTTGTAGATAGCGACAGTCTTAGTAAGCGCACTCTTCAAAGTCGCACACATCTTAGACCATGAAGATGATGACAATCCAGTACCTTCCCACGGGTTGTCTTCGATCATGTAGATCATCAACAGTTGACACATGGCCAAGTTACGCATTTCGATAGTGTGTCGAATTGGACCGACAGTACCGACTGGGCCAAACACAGTCATGAACAATGCATTGATATCCATGCCAACACTATTCAGTGCTTCACGGAAAGTCTTATCCAGCTCTTTACTACCACTGGACATATGCTCGTACAGTGAGGTGCCGTCCGGCAACATTACCATAGGGTAATCACTGTTAACACGCAGTGCTGGTAAAATACCGTCACCTGCAGAAGCACGGCTCATGATGTGCTTAACGATCTTGGTTTCCCATACTGGCAGGAAAGAACCTTCGTAGATTTCCCACTCTTCGACAGGACGATATGCATCGTTAACAGAAGCATCTACCTTATCGATAAGTTTACGGATATCAGGAATAACCTTACCGCTAACAAACTTGATAGCGTCCAGCGTACAGGAGAATACAGCTTGTGCTGCTTCATCCATAGTACGGGAGTGCAGTGACATAGGTACGTGCGTTACGCCGTCACACTCAACTGGATCTTTGTTACCCAGTGGGTCCAGTGTCATATCTGCCAACCATGCATCGATGAATGAATCTTTGCTATCGTTAGGCATTGAGAACGCGGCAGACTTACTGGATGCCATAATAGTAGCCAGTACAGAACGCGGCATTGTAGCTACTGTAACGCGGTCAGCATACAGCAGTTCTTGGATTGGTGAAATTGCGTTTAAAGTAGATTCGGAGATCATTACCGGGTCCTCTTACTTGGCGTGTGCAGCGATAACAGACAGACGGATGTTGCTAGCGATACGCTGCGCAACGGTATCGGCAATCAGTTGACGGTTTACATGCGAGCCCTGCATAGTACGGACAGCATTACGACGAACGTAATATTCGATAGCGGAAGAAGCCAATTCGATTGCATTAGCAACCGCGGCGAAGTTTGCGTTACCAGTAACGTTGTTCATTTAAGACCTCGAATAATTTTGAGTGTGTCAGAACCAATATACATTGCAACAGTATTGGCGCAGCAGATACGATAGATACTGTTTACGATACGGTTGTCATTAGAAACCTTACCAAAAATGGCACCGACCTTTTCATCCAGCTCGGTTTTGATTTCTACCGGGTATACTTCACGGATGGTTGACTTCATCTGGTTGCCAAAAACAACCTTAGAACCACCAATTGCTGGAGACCAATGACTGATGTAAACGCGGATAAGAACCTGATCAACCTCGATAGGTGCACCAGCGATTCGCATAGTACCATCAACACGTCCAGTCGTCACTGGGATGTTAGCAATACCTGCTGCTTTCTTTCTGCGTCTGTCTGAAGCCATTGCTAATTTACGCACTGACTCAGTCATGTCTTCCAGCTCACCATTATAGAACACTTCAATTCGGTCAATCGTACCAGCAGTCTTGGCCTTAGGTGCTTGAGACTGAATCGAACGGAGTGTTTCAACGCTTTGCTCACTAAAGGCATCATTGCCAGCAGTCAAGGCATCCTCGATATAACACAGAATAGTATCTGCATTAACGTGGTCCCCTTCCTTAAGCATACGGTGAATCTCGTCCTTAGCACTAGCGACGATGTCACGCAATACAGTACCTTCGGTGGATAGCTTCTGCGATAGTTCCGGTGACAATGCGTTGGTATCTTCAAGAGTAACTTCGTGCTCCATGAATACCACGGTATCTACGGTACCCATCATCCAGTCAACTTGGTCTTTGTTCCAAATGTTTGGTCTAAAGTACTTAGAGTTGTAGGAGATTACTTTGCCTTTGTTGACTTTCTCCCCGATCTTAACGTTGGATACTAGGTCATGTGGATACACGTGACCTTCGTGATTACCAAAGTGTCGACCAACAGGATATGTTTCTTGATACTGCGATTTACCAGACCCGTATGTTACAGTGATTGCCATGTCAGTTATTTCAGTAACACGACCGTCATCAATTGCAACGTTTGCTTGTGTTGGACCAGTGTGGTGCGCAATCAGTGTCTCTGCGCCAGTCAATAATCCTGCACGACAGTAACCTAATGCTGAAGTAGTTGAACCGTACTGTGCACGATAGAACACCTGACGCTTACCATCGTCGAAATACAACTCCGGTGCAGTCATAGCAGCCATACTCATATACTGAGCTGGATTCAGATTACTTCTATCGATATCAGGACTGATGATACCATCGATATTGTTGATTTGAGCATCTGCTGCCAAATACTCAGTACTACCAGCATCACCGTTATCCACACCATCCCCAGAGATTACACCTAGGTTGTTGTGGGTATAACGTCGAGTAGGTTTTGTTAATGAACGACGAGAACGACCACCGGTACCACCAGCAGTAACAATAGATGTCTGCATAATGTAGTGCAGCGCATTACAGTCACTTACTGGAGCAACACTACCGTCGCTTTGAATACGATCCCATACTGCACGAGACTTGATATCAATCCGCTTACGAGAGTTCGATGGCTTAGACTGATAATCACGCATAGCACGAACAAGCTCATTGTACATAGCACCCACGATACGCTGGTGGCCATAAATGTGCTGTTCTTTCAGATCCATTTCTTCAGGATGGTTGTCATGCGCAATCAATTCAGAAGAACGATATAGCAATCCACGCCAAGTCAACGGCTCCTTCATCTTCTTAAGAATACGCAAGGTGATTGGATCGATAAACAAATCGTCCATGTGGTCTAACGTATTCAGGTAGTACGGCGGCATCTTATCTTTAGCGATAAGTACCTGATACACATCCTTGGTGTTCATATCCTTGAATGTGAACGGTGCCATGACTTTGATGTAAGGACGCAATCCATTACATACCAGTTCTTGACGACGTGTCCTTGGACTAACAATCAGTTTACAGTCAGCCAGTTTCAGAACAAACTCATCCTGCGCTGGCTTATAGCGCTCAGCTGGGTCAATCATACGGTGCTCAATCTTGAATAGATCAAGCATACCTTGCAGACCTTCGTAATAGCAGAATACCAGACCTAATGGTATCTCCTTATCGCTGACGGCCACAGTAGCCATCTCATACGGTGCCTTAGTGAGATCTATTTCCAAGAGCTCACATAGACTACCCATATGAGTAGACTCACCTTTAGACAGACGATAGACTTGGTTCTCAACGTCCATCCCGTAAACAGCATCCCCACGCTTACCAACTGGCAACAGGTTAGACTTAACCAGCTCTTTAACTGCAGCAGTGTCAAATACCTCAGGGATACGCTTATAGTCAAAGTAGAACTGAATACCTTTGGCTTTAAACTCACTGATTGCTGTAGAGATAGCCGCATAGTCACGCGGAGTCTGAACAGTACGGTCAAATACGTTAGAGTAACGTACAGATGTAACATTCAGATCTTTGTCGTTCTCGCCCATTGCACGGATGTTGTTAACCAGCCAGTTACCGTAGTTGTGAACCACTTTACCTGAACGAGTAACAAACGTTTTACCGTAGAACGATGTCAAAGCAACACAATCTGGTGCAATCTTACGGATTGGCAAATCAACACGCTGACGCTTCATTGAATATTCAACGTTGTTCGCACGGAAGGTACCGTAACGACTAACGTGTGGCATCACAATGCGTAATGGCGTGCGAGTCGAACCCTTGATGGTGGCTACTTCGATAGTATGCAATTCAGTATCGTTAGCAGCGTCCGTGATACGCTCAACTTCATAATTGAGGATTGGGAAACCACCACGTTGCAACGCCATAACTGTAGCGTTGATGTCCTTCTGCATAATCTCTTTGATATATTTACGGTCCATCTGACGTGTAGACGTCTTGGCCATAGACTTATCTAAGATGAAGTCATCATCAAACACAACCTCTTCTTTAAGCACCTGTTCTTCTTCGGTGGCTTCGAGGTTATCACCCAACAAACCCGGACCATTTGGGTTAGGCAGAGTTTTATAAGTGGCAGAAATCTCCTTGAAGGTCTCATACGCTTTGGCACTCATTACACCGGCTTCAATGTATTGACGACAAGCTTTGTCAACACACTCTTCCGGGGACGAAGGTCTAAATGCTTCACGTGCAATCTCTTCTGCTGTCCGAGTGAGGTTCTCAGTTTGTTTATCAGCAATAGTGAATGCCTGCTCTTCATCAATCGGAGCTTCTTCGTACGAGCTAAGTTCCTTCGCGAGAGATTCTTCATCGGAAATCTGTGTCTCCTCATCAACTGGGTCAGCACGGCCAATTACAACCTTAGCGTTCTGCAGTTCTTCCTCAGAGATATCTTCCAACTCATCAGCCTGCGCATTGTCATCCTTAAGGATAGCTTGCGTAGCGCTTTCAATCAGGTCATTCTTGCGACCTTCAGTCATCAATGCAACACATGTAGCGTATAAACGGTTCTGTGCTTGACGATCATCAATCAAACCACGTACTTTGGTTTCAGTAGCTTCAAAACCCAAACGTGTATTAAGCTTAGACAGAGACACATGCTCTAAACCTAATTTCTCACACAGTACATTGATTTGCTGCTCACCTTCAGGAGAACGGTAGCACTCACGACCAACCTTACCATCATAAGCAGCTAAGCGACGGGAACCAACCCCAGTACGCCAGTAGTTCAGTTCACCCAAGTTAAGGTTAGTGAACTTGTTGCCACTACGCAGAATCAGGTTGATCTCAATCAGGTCTTTGTCACCGATTATATTCATCAGTGAACGACTGCGGTCTTTACCTAACCAAGTCCACAGGTCAAGGAAGAGCAACTGCGCATCTTCTTTGATGTTCTCAAGAGTAACCATTGTCCGCTTGAATTCAGCAATACGCAAGTCTTTGATACTTGGCATTACTTCAGGCAGGTCAATGATAATGTAGTTGTTACGGTCGAACTTAGCAGCATCATGTGCTACTTGTGACCATACAGTTGAGTAGATGTTGCAATAACGATCGTACCAGCTCATCTGAGTGTGCTGATAACGATACATGTATGGCAAGTTGACATAGTTCTCAACCACCAGCGTCTTATCGTCCTGCTCAACAAAGTGCTCGTTCTTAAGAACACGCATACGGCGGTTAGCACGATGATAGCTAATCAGTTTAGGTTGCAGGTCAGAACGAATAACATCAATAGGCTTACCCTGGATATGGTCAGGATCATACTTAGTGATGTGACGCACCATAATCTGACGTTCAGACTTAACTAAGAACGGCAGGTTTTGGGAGGGACCCAAACTATCGGTCCCAGTTGGCAGCATGTGGATAATAGAACCACGTGGAAATTCAAGAGCGTTAATGTTAGCGATACGTGGTTTACCGAATTGCTCAATGCGAATAGCACTGAACATACGGTTAAAGTTACGCACCAGCATATACTCTAAACCTAAATTCTTTGGCAGGTTCATGACACACCTTTTACGGGTTAATTGGATCCGCTGTCAGCATGATAAGCACACGGTCAACAAGATCTTTGTTAGATGGGTCTACATTTAGCGCAGTATCTGACTTAATCCAAGTAACAGCTTTATATCTGTTCTTAGCACTCTCGGCTAGGGATTCGTTACTATACAAGAACTCAAGTGATCCGGTATCACCATCGAAGTCAGCAGCAAGGCCAGACAGTCTTGATGGGTGTGGCGACATAGTGGAGAAGAATTCTTCACACTCCCGTAATGGGAAGTCAGTCGCTGGGATTTCATGAGTAGTTGTCCAGTCGTCTGTAAGTTCTTTCATGAACGCAGTACGAGCTGTAGTAGTCAAACGCACCGAGGTTACATAACTTGAACCTGGTCCCGCAACAGGGAAACGCGTAAGAATACCATAGTACTTTCCAGAGGTGTGATAGATACTACTGTAGAGTAATTCAGCAAGTGTAATTGGTTTTACATACTTGCGATCCAAGTGTTTCGGTAAGTCATCAATGTCGTAGAAAACCTTGAAAGTCTTACCATCGTTATATATGAGAGCAAGGTAATGGCCTTGAATCTGCACCTCTTCGTGACGGATGTCAAAGTCACGGAAGCTTTCTATGATTTTGGCTATACCTTCATCTGTCGTGTACTTAACGTAATCTTCAGGTCTGACAGGCACAACTTGCCGTTTCAGAGTCTTCTTGTCGATAAGGTAAAGGCTACCTGCTGGACCAACACACTGTGCCAGATACTTAGTTCTGATAGCGTGTTGCATAACAGGTACCAGACCCTTCATGTATTGGAATATACCACATACAGTATCGAAAGGAGATACCTGATCAGCACGACCAAGAATAGGTGAAGAAGCACGCATTGACGACAGTACGTTTCGCGTACCGTTCGTTACCCGTCGTGAAGCCCATTTGCCACGGATATAACCCTTCTTACCATCGAAGATGTCGAAGAGCATTCCGTAGATTTCGTTAAAGGTGTTCTGGAGTGTCCACTTGGTAGAATCGAGTGCATCGGTGTTACCACGTGAATTCTCTGGGATTACCCGGGATGACGCAATGAGCTTACGATACAGTGGGTTGATTTCATGTTCTTGTTCCCGCACGCCTTCCTTGACATCCAAGTCACGGAGACCAGCAGGTAAGACGAGGACATAACGACTCAAGGCTATGTCGCGGTATTTCTCAAATACATCAATCGCCTGTTGGCGTGAGATAGATTTGTTTCGTTTCGGTTTCAGCTCTTTGTACTTAGAGAGAAAGAAACTATAACCGGTTGACGCTCCGGGGTCAGCTGGTTGAGCCGGTTCAAAGTCACATGTTGCAGGATCCCACGTTGCATAACGTGTACCCTTCATGATGTCTTTGTAAAGCTCTTTGAGGTCAAAGAGTGCTAGGGCAACAGCCGGACTAATGATCTCCGTTCCCAAATCAATATATGAGAACTGGGAAAGTCTTCGGTTGCTACCCAAGCTACCGAACGTTAACGTACTATAAAGACCATCCTGATGGAAGTCTTTACTCATACCATCAAACGTATCAAGTACCGTAGTTGGTCTCAATCGACCGACACGGGCCTTGTTGACGTTAAGAAGATAGATGTTGAAACCGCCGCTCATAAGAGGTCCCCTGATGGCTAAAAATAATGATGATGACGAGGATTACACGCTCGACCTAGAAGGACTAGATGACTTAGACCACGATGATTTTGATATCGATAGTATAAGCTCTGGTGCTGCTGACGATCGTAGTCCGATGACTCAGGCTGTTAATGCCGGATCTAAAGCATTGTTTGATTCCACATTAGGGAATCCCGCAGTTCGTGATGAGCTCATCACCGACTCATTGCCTACTCCATTTAGATCCGCATATCGAAAAACAGAATCAATAAAAGGCGAAATTGATAAAACGCTTGACCACCTTGAAAAAGAGGTACGGGAAAGTAAGCGTGATGCTAAAGCAGCAGCGCGTGCAGTTTTGCCAATGCTCAAACCATTTTTACCAGCATCTGTAACTCGGAAGGTAGCAGATCTCTCCAAGGAAGAGCA
>NZ_JBOGCC010000279.1:0-1592 GCF_051656525.1 Clostridium sp.
CATTGGTATAAACGCACTTAAAAAGCCTATAAAAATTATAAAGGCCAACCCTCCTGATTTTCTTTTTTCATTTGTTAAATTCATTAAAATTTCTCCTCTTCTCTTTTGTTCTTACCATTCTATTTTAGTTATAACTTAAGCTTTCGTAAAGTAACTATATTATTTAATTATAAAAAAAGCACTAATTTTTTATAATCAGTGCTCCTTATAATTATAACTAATATACTATCAACTCTTCTCTTTTCTTAATGCTATCCTACTCTCTATAGCAATAATTATTAATACTATAATAGCTGCAATAATTGTAAATCCTATTCTATAGCCTACAAGATAATCTGGTGAATAACTAGATAATCTTGAATGTATTTCTAATACAAAATATGTAATAAACACCATTCTTTTATAATACGCCATAGGAAACATAAGATAGAATATTGCAATAAATATAAAGATATTTGTAAGCTCAACACTAGGAATAAATTTATGTATAACTAAAAATATAATAGCTCCAATAATTGTTCCAAGAGTTCTATCTATAATCATTTTTTCTGATGTTACTGGATCTATAACTAAAATTGCTGAAGCTACTATAATAATCCACATACTTTCTGGATTTCCAAAGTATATCATATAATAAACTGCACAAGTCATTAAAATTGTTGAAATAATTGCATGTCTAAGCTTCTTTCTTTTGAAATCTTCATCTCTATCTTCTTCTACAAAGAAATTACTTGGTTTAAAGCTTTGAGCTAAAGTTTTAAACTCTAATATTCTTGATTCTTTATAGTATGTATCACGAGTAAAGAAATAATAAAATGCTATTGATAGAACAATTCCTATAAGTAAGCATCCAAATACTCCTTTAAAATCAGCTCTTGGAACTTTCTGATCTAATAAAATAATATATGTTAATAAAAATCCTCTACCTCTTGCCATTTTACTTTTATGTGTGAAAAAATAGTACATTGCAAAGATAACTGTGGCTGATGCTACTATTGTAAGAATTTCATTAAAGCTACACAAATAAGCTGCCACCCCAACTAACATTTGCATTACAATAATTTTTACTGACTCTAATATAAATCTTCCATTAAAATCCTTATCAAAATTTGTAACTCCTGTATATCCTGATGTAAATCCTATTATTAATCCAATTC
Source organism: Clostridium sp. (assembly GCF_051656525.1). Lineage (GTDB taxonomy): Bacteria > Bacillota > Clostridia > Clostridiales > Clostridiaceae > Clostridium. The sequence continues at coordinate 1,158 of NZ_JBOGCC010000279.1, forward strand.
TAGGATCATATATGTATGCAATTGCTGCAACTAGCAAAATCATTATAAACTTTTTTACTGTTCCTAAATACTTAGCTCCTACTCTTTCATCCTTATATAACATTATAAATATTATTAAAGCTAAACAAACTGCAATTATATAAATTGGTTGTATTTTCATATACTTCATCTCCTTTGTTTAATTTAGTCATTTAATTTTATTTTAAATTCAATTTATATTAACATTACAAAAAAATAATAGTCTCAATTTAAAATTGAAAACCATTATTTTTTATAAATACTATAATCCTTTAAACTCTTTTTTTAATATTTTAACCATACCATCTAAAGCTTCCTCTATTATTAATTCACCCTTTTCTTTAGAACTACTTCTACCTAATGATAAAAGACCTGATTTTGGCACTAAATCTTCAGGTATTGGATATACTTGATAGT
>NZ_JBOGCC010000280.1:0-8037 GCF_051656525.1 Clostridium sp.
TTTTTTCCATCAATTTTTTTATTCTCGATTAAGTCTTCAACTTTTATCATAAAATCTCCTTTAAAAAAATTTTTATAGCATTGATACAAGTGTGACATTTTAATTTATAATTTATTTATCAAGTTTTTTTAATATTGTACTTACTTTTGATATAAGGTCTATATCATTGTTATCGAGCTTTCTATAAAATGTTCTTCTACTCATTCCAAGCTGTTTTGATAACCAAGTAATCGTCTTATTATGCTCTATTAGCTTCTTTCTAATCGTTATTAAAATAGACATATTACCTCCTTGACTCACATGAGTCAATAACATTCTACTTTATTTTTCCCAAATTGTCAAAAACTTTTTTCTTGTGTTTTGACACATGTGAGTCGCATTAAGTATAATATTTTTATAGGAGGTACTATGAATAAAACTATCGGAGAATTTTTAAAAGAGTTAAGAGAAAAAAATAATCTTTCTCAATCCCAATTGGCTTATAAAACTGGTATAAGCACTAGTGGGATTTTTAGATTTGAAAACGGTGAAAGACTACCTTCACATGACACTCTTGAAAAATATGCAAAATTATTTAAAATAAATAAACTTTATTTATTAAAATTGGCTGGGTATTTTTCTGATGAAGATTTATTAGATTATACTAATCCAATTGTTAATGAAAAAATTGAAGAACAATTAGATACTGTTTCAAATGATACCTCTTCTACTATACCTGTTTACGCCTCTGCTTCTGCTGGATGTGGAAGGGTGGCTGATGCTGAACCTGTTGCATTTGTTAATGTTCCTTTCAAAGAGTATGATTGTATAGGAGTAAAAGTTCATGGCGACTCTATGAGTCCAACTATTACTAATGATGCAATTGTTATCTTAAAAAAAGGAGCTGAAGTTCTTTCAGGTGAAGTTGGTATATTCTTTGTCAATGATGAAACATTTGTAAAAAGATTTGTTGAAAAAGATGAAATTATTCTACTTTATTCAGATAATACTTGTTATGAACCTATTATTGTAACAAAGAAAGATGATTTTGAATGTTGTGGAAAAGTTATTAAAACTATAAATAAAATATAATTGAGGGGGAATTTTTATGTTACTTTTAATCATCTTTATTTTATTAATACTGTTTTTAGTATTAGTTATTAAGACAGGACTTACTATGAAAAAAAACAAAGACTTATTCTTTAAAAACAATCCAAAATTTAAAAGTGGTAAAGTATTTAGTTTGATGGGTCTTTTGAAAGTTTATGTTTGTGAAGATGGAGATATCGCCGCAATATTTGATAAGGGTGGAAACCAATATTCAATCTTAAATATTAAAGATATTAGAGATTGGGATATTATCCAAGATGGAAACAGTTCTAAAAAACTTGGTGGAGCTGTTGCTGGTGGCCTTTTATTTGGTGGAATTGGATTAATCACTGGTGCTATATTAGGTGGTAAAAAACAATACATTAGTAATCTTACACTTGTTTTAAAAACAAATAATTTTAATAATCCAAATGTTGAACTGGTATTTATTAATACCAAAACATCTATCAAAGATGCTAAATTTTACTTAAACCAATTACAAGATCTAACTTCTACATTAGAAATATTAGCTGAAAATAATAAGATAAATAATAACACAGCAGAAGCTGTGTAAAATAGAAAAAAGGTGATTAAAATGCTTTATTTTAAAGATACAGAACACTTTATAAATTATTGTAAAAAATACAATAAAAATTTTACTGAAGAGTACTTTATAGATTTAACAAATTTAATAAATCTTGGTTTAGAAGGGAATAAACAGGCTATTAATTTTATTAAAAAATTCTCATTTTTATTAAAAAATGCTAATGAAAATAAAGATGAATTAATTAAATGTGCTTTACTTCTTAAAGAATTTAAAACAGAAAAATACAAAAATATGCTTGAAGAAATTCCAGTTTTTAATGATAATGAAGCAATTACAAAAGCTGAACTTATCCTTGAAAGAAAATTCTCAGAAGAATTCAAAGCTTTTCTAGATGAATTAAGTTTACAAGTTAAAAGTGGACTTTTTTTATTTTGGCAAAATAGAGATGAAATTGCGTATATTGGAGAATCTAAAGATATTGGCGGAGTCCTTTTTTCTACTTTAAAAACAAAAAAATTTGATGCCGAATTAGTAAGCATTGTCGAACTGGACAACCCAATTGATATTAAATTAATAAAATTATATTATGTTTCAAAACTTAAACCTCACCTTAATAAAGCTGATGTAAATGAATATTCTCCAAGTTTTGATATTAGTTATAATTTACCTAAGTCAAATTTAATCAAAATATTTGACTTATCTTTAGATGATTTCATCTAAAATATATAATAATTTATACTAGGGGGATTTAATACATTATGAAAATGCGTGATATTACAAATATAATAAAACATAATATGGCTTTAAAATATACAACCAATAAAAATAATCATTATGAAATTGATTTTACTTTTAAAAAAAATATAAAAGAACTTACAACATTGCCTTGTTTTGAAACTTTTTATGATTTACACGATTTTTTTCTTAATACTGATGCTATTATATTTTTTAAAAATAATGATAATATTTCTGTTTTTAATAGAGTTAATACTCTTAAAACTTTATGCTCTTTATATGTTAGGAGTTTTAATAATTTTTATCCTGAAATAAATGAATATACTATATCATTTAAATTTAAAGAAACTAATGACCTTGAAGTAATAGCTAAGACAATGTTATCTTTAAATAAAGCTTTAAATCAAATATTTTCAGGGAATTCTTTAAATAGTTCTTATCAACTTTCAAACTTTGACCAAGGTTCCAAATGGATTGATATAATAATAGAAAAAAAAGAAGCTTTTGCCTGCTTTGCAGCTGTTATAGGTTTTGTAGCTACTATAGCTAATAAAATTCAAGAAATTAGATTAAACGAAGCTAATATTATTAAAATTAAAACTGAAACACAAGAAAAGTTGAAGGATAATAAACTAAAAGACCTTGAAATTGAAAAGCTAAAAAAAGAATTAAAAATTTTAGAAGCATCCAATCAATCTAAAGAATTACAAACTCTTCTTATAGATAAAGAAATTGAAAATAAAATAGTTGAGATCATTGATAATTACTATAATTCAGATAAAAACTTTGAATTACCAAATAGAATTAAATTTGCTATTGATGAATTAGTAGAACTTCAAATAGAAAAAAACTACTTTAGACCAACTGATTTGATAGCCTATAATATTCCACAAAACGATTTAAATCCTTGGGGATATATTGAAGAGTCTGAGAAGAAAAAAATCGAATATAAAGAAGAAAAAGAAACTGATATATAGTATATATAAAATAAAAAAATTAATATAAAGGAAAGTAATATGACTGTTGAAGAATGTAAAGATTTATTTAAACTTTGGAAAGAATCTTTAACCGAAGAAGAAAAAAATATTATTTATGAATATTCTAAATTTTTATACGAAGATGTCAACACCGCTCTTTTATCTAAAGATAATTTATTCATAGAACCTTTTTTAACTGAAATTGGTTATCTTGATAACGCATTAAGCAAATTTAAACTTCCTTTTGCTGTTGAAGTATATAGAGCTGATGAAGAAAATGAATTTTTAACAGCTCAAAAAATTAAGGAAGCATTAGATAGTGTTGCTGAATTTTATCATGAATATCCTAATTTTATGTCAACTTCATTTTCTAGAGAAGCTGTTTTGGAAAGAATTGATTCGACAAATAGATTGCCTGAAGCCGTAGCTCTTCTTCATAACATAAAATTATCTGAAGGATCTCATTGTGGATATCTCGATAGTGACTTATCTTATTTCCCAAGTGAAAAAGAAATTTTGGTAGCTAGAGGATGTTTTTATGTCATTGATGAAGTTATAATCAACAATATTTATACAAATATTGTTGAAACTAAAGGATGGTGTGATTTTGATATTTAATTTTAAAAATAGGAGGGATTTATTATGAACTATACAAAAAGAAGTTTTCCAGGAACATATATTAGAGTTAATAAAAATGATATAACTGAAGAAAAGTTTAACAATTTAAAACTTCTATACCCCAAAGCTATGATTATTCTAGAAAGAGAAGATATAAAAAATAAAACATTCCTCTATTCTTTTAAAGAGGTACCTTATCGAAAAAAGGATTTTGAACGTCTTTATTTGAAAAAATCTTCAATTTATGACTATTGGAAACAATTAAAATTTAATATTGATTTTTCTTTTAATGCTACATATTATTCAAATAAAATTTTGCATATTCCAGAAAATAGAAATAATATCTTTTTTGAATTTAAAATTAACCTAGATGAAAACAAAACAGTATCTAACTTTATAACTTGGGAAGAAATTCCAACTAATTTATTAGGAGAAGCTAAATGAAAATAAAAATAAATAAAATTATATTAGATGAAATAAATTTTAAAAAAAATAAAAACTTGATTAATTCTACACAAAATTTTATAGTAAAAACAAAAGGGCAAATAGGATTACCTACTGAGCTTGAATTTACAGAATCTGAATATATTGATCTTCTTGTTCATTCAATCGTTACAGTTAACTCTTCCAAAGAAGATGAGACTAAAGAAGAATATTTTAATTTAACTTTAAAATACTCTATAATTTTAGATTTATTTAAAGAACCAAAAGATATTTTACCTCTTGAAAAAATTAATGTTGTTAATGAAATCGGAAAAATCATTCAATATGAAGTTGAAAAACAAATTAAATATATTTTAGATCAAAGCGATATTAAAGAAATTGAAAACAAATAAAAAAGCGAGAAACTTCCTCGCTTTTTTTATTTTAAAATAACCATTTTTGAACTTTTTGATTATATTCATTTTGAATTTTTTCTAATTCTTTTAATCTTTTTTTGATAGATTTCCTTATTTCTTCTGATGCTCCTAATAATGAAAATAATAAATAACTAGTATTCCCCCACTTAATTGTATAATAATCATTAATAAAAACATATTTTTCTAAAAAATCTAAAGATTCCCAATAATCAAAGTCTAATGTTTCTTTTTCTGTTCCCCCTGAAGAAATAGGATATTCAATTTCCCAAATTTTGTCATTAATATGTTTTAAATTAACTATAAAATACATATTTTTATTAGTATCTAAAACTTCAAATTTTAACATATAATCCTCCTTAGTTTCCTTTTAATTTATATTTCTTTTTATTTAAAAATCCAGTTAAAGTTGATTTTGGATAATTTCTATTTGGATCTAGTCCTCCCGCAATTAAATATTCTTTATATTCCGTTTCAATTTCTTCAAAAGTAACCTCTTTAGCTCTTTTTCTATTTAAGTCACTTTCTATTTTTATGCTAGTGATTACTCTACCTTGTTTTATACTTGTTAAAGATATATTTATATTATAATTTTCATTTAATATTTTCTCAATCTTCTTTAAAACCATTGAAGCATAAGTTGTAGGATACTTATCAACTGTATCAGTTATCTTTTTAAAATCATCTACATTAATTTCAGGAATTGGATACCCCTCATAATCTTTTACAATTTCATAAACAACTTTAGCAGGATAAAATTTAATGTTTTTATGTTCCTCGTAACTTAATGATAAATAAGGTGAAACTTCTAATTCAGAATGAGGCATTCCAGGAAGGTCTATTTGCTGTTTTTTGGCTATCATCATTCTTAAGGCATTAATTGTAACTGGTTCTAATGTAATCTCTATAAGGTTATTTTTATTCTGTATTATTGATGGTATAAAACGAGATTTAATAGTTCCTATACTTTTATCTTTTCCTAATATATTAAATTCAAATTCTTTATCATAAATTTCTTTAACTTCTTCATAAATTTTATTATATGAATTAAGCCTTGGACTGCAATTATCTTTTATTTCTTCAACTGCAAATTTAAATATTCCAGTTAAAACATTTTTTTCTAGTTGCTCATATGCCCCTTTAAGAAAATAATTAAATAAATCTAGTTGTAAAGCAGTTAATGGAACATTATTAGTTACAATAATAGATGGTTTAAATAAATCTACTTGTTTTTTCATTATCTCCCCTTTTAATACTTTTAATACTTTTAATACTTTTGTATAGCTGAATCATTAATAAAATCAAAGCCTAGAAGAATAATACTCTAAATATTTGTCAGCTACACTCTAAATATTTGTCAGCTACACTCTAAATATTTGTCAGCTACACTCTAAATATTTGTCAGCTCTGAAAAATACTCTAAATATTTGTCAGCTATACTCTAAAACCTTGATTTTATTAAGTTTTCAATGTTCATAAAAGAATACTCTAAATATTTGTCAGCTATTTTACGAATACTCTAAATATTTGTCAGTTTCGACTAAATATTTGTCAGCTTATATTATTTTTTTGTTATACTTGTTATGAATTCTTGTATTTTTTTGTACTCTTCATCAGATAACTTTTGCTTTATTGTTATTGTAGTTCTTTTAGGGGTTCTTTTAACTTCAAAAGTTTTAAGTTCTTTTATTTTTTTGTTTTCTTCTTTATTAGATTCTTTTAAATCTCTAAGAATTTCTTTCAGTTCATCTCTAGTTTTATCTTTATATGATAAAACTAAATCTTCCTCTTCAGTATGGTATTTCTTATCTTTATTATTTTTTATAAGTTCTAATAAAATTTTATCCAGGTAATCAGCTTTTACAGGTCCAATCTCTTCTAAAATTTCTTTTATAACTGGATTAAAGTCTATTGCCTTTTTTATTGCATAAAATTGACTTTTAGCAATTCCAAATATTTTTAAGATATCATCCATAGGAACTTTATCCTCTTCAGATAATTTGTTGAATTTATAGCTTAATTCCAGGATTGATAAATCTTTTCTTTTTGTGTTTTCATCTATAGATACTTTCTCTAGTAAATCTACAGGAGTTCCTTCTCTAAAAACAACTGCTTGTTTTTGCCATATTTTATTAGGATTTTCTTCTAAAATTGTTTTTAATGCAAGAGATCTTCTCCATCCACTTACTATTAAATATTTATTGTGTCCTTTTTCTAAAAGATATATTGGATTTAGTAATCCTGAGTCTTTTATTGAATTTACAAGTGGCAAGAACTCTTCTGATTCTTTAACTTTATCCTCTGAATCTAATCTATTTATAAATGTTCTATCATTAAAATCTATTTCTTCAATTATTTTTTTTGTAATGTTGTTTATTATAGAGTATTTTGCAATATTACTTTTTTCTAAGTTTGATGGATTTAATGCAAAATTGCTCTTTAAATGATTATTATTCATCATAGCTTCTCCTTTTAGTTCTTCTCTTAATTTTTGAATTATTGGTGTTTCACTCAACTCATACAAATAAGTTAAATCTCCTTCAAAATTTAGTTGATATACCTTCATTAAATCCTCTTTAAAACTTCTTTTGCTAATGCTAAATAGTCTTTAGCACCATTTGAATTTTTATCTAGTTCTACAACTGATTTATGGTTATAATTTGCTTCAGCAATCTTTATATTATCTCTTATAATTGTATTAAATACAGCATCACCAAAATGATTTTTTAACATATCATGGAATTGATTTTGAAGTTTTGTTGCTTTTTTAAATTTAGTAACAACTATTCCCATTATATTTAAGTTCTCATTAGTAGCCTCTCTAATTTCATTAACAGAGTCAAGTAAATCTGCAATTCCTTCTATACTGTTTTCTTCAGCTTGAAGAGTTATAATAATATCATCTGCGGCCTCTAAGGCGTTATAAGTGGCAAATTCAAGGGCAGGAGGACAATCTATAAAGATATAGTCGTAATTGCTTTTGATTGGCTCTATGGCCTCTTTTAAAAGCTCTGACCACCCAGCTGATTTATCATGATATAATCCAAACTTTGACATTTTAATATTGTTTGGAATATGATCTAGATTTTTTTGAATATTTATAATAACTTCATTTATTTCTTTTTCACCTTTGAAAACATCAACTATAGTTTCAAGTTCTCTTTTCAATAAATCACAGTTAGTAGTCAAATTTCCCTGGCTATCCATATCTATAGTAAGAACTTTTTTGCCTTTT
>NZ_JBOGCC010000281.1:0-1441 GCF_051656525.1 Clostridium sp.
CTATGGTATATGAAGAGGAAAGAAGAATTATAAAAAAAGAAGAGAAGTATTTAACACTATTTTTGATTTTAGGAATATTAATGGGAAGTATAGTGGGAATATATTTAGAAAATATAATTTTATATTTTTCCGTATTCGGAGTAGTGGGTGTACTTATGGGCAGTATTTTTAATATGATATTGAGAAATAGAAAAATAAGTAAATAAAAAATAAATAAATGAATATAGTGATATAGTAATCTTTTAATTTAGGAGAAAAATTATGGAGTTTGTACTAGTAGCATCACTATTAATAGTAATTGCAAGTATTGTTGGAGTAATATCAGCTAAACATGTAAATGCAAGAAATCGAGAAGATGAGTGTTTATATGATAAGGAAACCGTAGATATAATGAAAACATATTGCTTAATTAATGATGAAGAATACAGACTAATGTTAAAAAATCTTAATGAAAAGAAAATAAATTAAAAAAAGGCTATTACAAAATAACTAAAAAGTTTTGTAATAGCCTTTTACTTTATCCAGTATAAAAATTTCTTTAGATATCTTTAATTTCCCAATCAATAGGAGTTAAATTATTAGCTATTAAAAACTCATTTGTTTTAGAAAATGGTTTACTACTAAAAAAACCACGTCTGGCTGATAGTGGACTTGGATGTACTGATTGAAGAATTAAATGTTTTTTATTTGTTATTAATGATTTTTTAGAAATGGCATTATTCCCCCAAAGAATAAAAACAACGGGAGTTTCCTTTTCATTAATTAAAGAAATGATTTTATCAGTAAAAATTGACCAACCAATTTTCTGATGAGAATTAGGAGAAGCTTGAATAACAGTTAAAGAAGTATTCAAAAGAAGTACTCCTTGTTCAGCCCATTTCTTTAAATAGCCATGATTAGGAATAGAATATCCTAAGTCACTATGAAGCTCCTTATATATATTCAGTAAAGAAGGTGGGATTTTAACACCGGGATTTACTGAAAAACTTAAACCGTGTGCTTGATTAGGACCATGATAAGGATCTTGACCAAGAATAACAACTTTTACATCTTCATAAGAAGTAAGATTTAAAGCTTCAAATAAAAATTCTCTAGGAGGATAAATAACTTTAGATTTATACTCATCATTTAGTAAATTCATTAGTTTATAATAGTAGTCTTTAGAAAACTCTTCTTTTAATAAAGAAGACCAAGATTTATTTAATGTATAACTCATAATAAGTGGCAAGCCACTAAACACCTCATTTCTATTAATAAATATTAGATGTTAATAGTATACCACTATATAGAAATAATAATTTGAATATTTTGAAAAAATAAATAAACAAAGCCATGAGTATCAATATAAGAAATTTAGAGAAAAAATGAATAAAAAAGAGAATTATGAGAATAATAAAGATATAGTAGATAAAAAACATATTTGTTATTAGGTAAAGATGGT
>NZ_JBOGCC010000282.1:0-1602 GCF_051656525.1 Clostridium sp.
ATAGTAAGGCTGATGTGTAATTGTTGGGTGTCTTGTATTGCTTTTGCGTAACGCAACTTTAGTGCGTACGCAATGCAATACTGACACAAGAATTTGCACACGTATCTAGTAGGTGCAAAGTGATGTTGTTTTCTGCATATGGGGGTGAGAATGTGAAGAGATTAAATAAATATAGTTTAGACATGCTGAGAGTTGATTTTTGTATTTCTAATAAGAATTTGCAATGGTTTTATGACAATTTATCATACGATACGAGGGTTGTTCATTGGGAGACGGGTAGTTTTAAATCTTATCGTCATAATTTTACTTTTGAATGTGATGGTAATGTTACTTTTTGGGTTGGTGCTGAACCTAACTGGAATGTTAAAAAAGAGGTCTATAAGGTTGTGACTGTGGAATTTAATCCAGCTAAAGTTGGCTGTGATTTGTATTTTCAGTCTATATATTTGAAATTGTTTAATTTAAGTTTTAAGAAACCAGTTGTTAAGCGTTTTGATGTGGCTATAGATATTCCTGTGGCTCGTTCTAATTGTTATCTTGTTAAGGACAATCGTTTGTATGAAGAATTTAAAAAATCGTCTGACGGGGAGTATACGCAGTATTTAGGTCAAAGAAATAAGCATGGTCGTGTAAAGTTGTATAATAAGGCCGTGGAATTAGGGATGTCTGATAATAATTTAACTCGTTTGGAAATTACGTGTAATTACGAAGAGAGGAATGATATTGAAAGGCTTGTCCCATTGGTTTATGTATTTGATTTTTTTCAGTTGGACATGTCTATAACTGGTACTGATAAGGTTTTGATGATTGCTTGTCTTCAGGATATGAGTTTGTTGAATGAGTTGAGTAGGGATAAAAAGAAAAAAATAAAGGAACTTATAGCCAGTAAGTCCCTTGTGTTTAAATTTGATATTAAAGAATATACAAATATTTTATCACAAATAGATGATTATTCAAGTTTAGTATAACTTATGCTAAGGTTAGGGAAAAGTTAGAGACCCCTTGAGCCATAGAATAGCGTTGACTTAGAGGCTCTGTGTCAATGTTTCGTGTTCTGTCTGTAAGACAGATCTAAGAAAGCGAAGCGTACATTTACATGGAGAAAAGGCAATGTTAGGCTATGAGCCAAGAGGCTCGAACTTCCCTGGACTTAGTGTTAGTTATACTTTTTTTATTTTGTTATTGATTTGGTACTGTAATGGTGTTACTATGGTATTAATAATTGAAAATTAGGAGGTAGTTGGAAATGAGTAATGAAGTTAAGGGAAATAAGGTAAGGGTTAATTGTTATGTTAAATCTGAGATAAAGGAATATTTAGATTCTCAATGTGAGTTTTATGGTATGAGTATAGGTTCTTTTGTTAGTTTTGTTTTGATGCAACATAAACAGCAAGGGGAGTTGAGTGGTTCTATAGTTGAATTAAGTAAACTTATGGAAGAAATGAAGTCAATTGAGTTAGCTAATAGTAAGGCTGATGTGTAATTGTTGGGTGTCTTGTATTGCTTTTGCGTAACGCAACTTTAGTGCGTACGCAATGCAATACTGACACAAGAATTTGCACACGTATCTAGTAGGTGCAAAGTGATGTTGTTTTCTGCATA
>NZ_JBOGCC010000283.1:0-67203 GCF_051656525.1 Clostridium sp.
AGCCCACCTCAAGATTAGATTTCCCATAGCGTAAGCTAGTAAGATCCCTTGAAGAACACAAGGTTGATAGGTTGGGGGTGTAAGCGTAGCAATACGTTCAGCTGACCAATACTAATAGATCGAGGGCTTGACCAATATATATTAACAAAAAGTCATGTGTAATTTTCAGAGAACAATCTCTGAAAAATGAATATTCCGCGATAGCTCAATGGTGGAGCACTCGGCTGTTAACCGATAGGCTGGAGGTTCGAGTCCTCTTCGCGGAGCCATTTTTTATTTGAAGCAGAAGCTTCTTTTTTTTTTGCTTCTAAATTATTATTAAAATGTAACTGAAAATATTATTAATTGTAATAATATCAAATTAAAAGAATGATATTATAGTTATAAATTGAGTTAAAATTTTTATTTATACTATATAGAGGCATAAAATTTAATGTGAAAATTTTATGCTTTTTTGTGTATATTGATAAAAATATAAATACTTTGAATTAAGAAAGAGATTATATTTATACTAATAATAAAAATGGCATTCACATTTGTTAGAAATTAATAAGGATGTAAACATATTAATGAGAGAATAGATTATAATATTTATAGAAAGAATAAAGAGGTGAATTATTATGGCAAAGGTACTTTTAGTAGAAGATGAAGTAAGTATTAGAGGATTTTTAAAAATAAATTTAATTAGAAATGATTTTGAGGTAATAGAAGCAGGTAGTGGTGAAGAAGGAATAAAGATGGCTATGGAAAATCAAATTGATGTAGCTGTATTAGATGTTATGTTACCTGGTATTGATGGATTTCAAGTTTGTAATGAACTAAGAGATAAATATCCTAATCTAGGTGTTATCATGCTTACAGCTAAAGGACAGGATATGGATAAGATAATGGGACTTGAATATGGAGCAGATGACTATATAGTGAAGCCATTTAATCCACTAGAGGTTGTATTAAGAATTAAAGCTATTCTTAGAAGAATGGAAAATAAGGTAGTGGAAAATAAGGATCAATTAATAAATGGACCATTTGTTATTAATTTATATTCGCAAAAAATTACTAAAAATGGTATTGAGATTGATTTGACACCAAAAGAGTATTTAATAATGAAAACTTTTATTGAAAATCCTAATAAGGCTTTTTCGCGAGATGAATTATTAAATTCAGTTTGGGGCTTTAATTATTTTGGTGATCCTAAGATTATAGATGTTAATATTAGAAGATTAAGATCAAAGATAGAAGATGATGCATCTAGCCCAAGTTATATACAAACTGTATGGGGAATAGGATATAGATGGAAGGAATAGTTAATGAAAAGTAGTATAAAACATAAGTTAATTAGAAATTTTTTAATTGTAATTTTTTCAACAGTAATAATACTGGATGTATTATTAGCTGTATTTGTAAGAAAATATTATTATGATAATACAGAAGCAATGCTTATAAATCAAATTGATATTGCATCTAATTTTTATGATAGATATTATTCAACAAGTACATTAATTACAAATATTTATGATGATGTAGATGCGTTTTGGAATCAAAGTACAGCTGAAGTTCAAATATTTGATAAAAGTGGAAAGTTAATAATGGATTCTATTGCAGCAAATGAAAATCCAGATACATATCAAAAAGCTGTAAGTGAAGCACTTAAAGGAATAACTAGCAGATGGGTAGGCCATGTTTCCTATTGTCCATATAAGGTAATGGCTGTTACAAAACCATTAAAAGCAAATGGGCAAATAATTGGAGTAATTAGATTTACAACATCCCTTCAAGATATTGATAAAGGAATAGTTTCTATTATTAGCTTTTTCATAATAGTATCTGTTGCAGTATTAATAATTGGTGTTACATTAAGCTTAATTATGGCAAGAAAAATTGTTGATCCAATATTAAAATTAGAGAATACAGCTAAAAAAATTGCAAGTGGTAATTTAGATGAGCGTAATAATTTTATTACTGATGATGAGATAGGACAGTTAGCACAGACTATTGATTATATGGCAGAAGAAATTAAAGAAAGAGAGCAAATGAAAAATGATTTTATCTCGTCAGTCTCTCATGAGTTAAGAACACCTTTAACTGCTATAAAAGGATGGGTAATAACTTTAAAAGATGAAAATACTGATAAAGAAACATTAGATTTAGGATTTAATATAATTGAAAAAGAAACTGATAGGCTATCTAGTATGGTTGAAGAACTCTTAGATTTTTCAAGACTTACAGGAGGTAAAATATCATTAAAGTATCAAAAAATAGATATTGCAGCATTTGCAAAATATATAGAAGATTATTTAAAGCCAAGAGCATTAAGAGAACAACTAAATTTTTGCATAAAAAATAGTATTGGAAGTTTAGATGTAGATATTGATGTTAATAGAATGAAGCAAGTTTTAATTAATATTTTAGATAATGCTTTTAAATTTACTGATCCAAATGGAAGTATTTTTTTAACTTTTGATAGGGAAAATAATTTTATAATTATAAAAGTTAAGGATACAGGGTGTGGAATTATAAAAGATGAACTTCCAAGAGTTAAAGAAAAATTTTATAAGGGAAGTAATGGAAAGTCTAATGCAGGAATTGGATTATCTATTGCAGAAGAGATTGTAAATTTGCATGGTGGTAAGTTAAATATTGATAGTGTGTATCAAGAAGGAACAACTGTAATTATAAAAATTCCTATAAGGGAGGTTAGTAGTCCCTATGAAGAGTAAGATAATTATAGTCTTAGCAGCATTAGCATTTTTTATATTAGCATTTTCAGGATGTGAGAGGGTTCCAGGAAATAATATGCTGAAAATAAAAGCTCCTATAAATAATGATTTATCTATATCAGGAGTATGGAAAGTAGATTCATATAAGATTTTAGAAAATAATATGTATCCTAAGGGAGATATAAGCCATTTAACTGAAGAAAACATTTATATAGGAAATAATGAAATAAATATGGATAACCAAATATTTAAAAATGTAAGTTATAAATTAAAGGCAGTTAATGGGAATTATTGTATTGCATATAATGCTAGGTATTATGTTTCAGATTTAGGGGTAAAGAGTGTGAATGTAATTACAGCTGCTGATAAAAATAATGTAATTTTTGATTTCTTTAATATAACTCCAGATAGTGGATATATATATTATAGAGGAGTATTATTAAAGGTAAGTAAAGTAGGGGAAGTAAAAGATTCAGATTTTATACCACAAAATGGAGAAGCAAATATAAATAGTTTATCTGTAAATGAAAATAGTACAGAAACAGGTGTACTTATAGGACTAAGAACACCAACTACAAATGATAAAGGAACTGAAAACTACACTTATAAAACATTATGGGTAAGTTATGTAAATGGTAAAGTTAAGGTTGAGGAAGCTCCAGATATTCTTTTCCCAAGAATGACAGGAATGTGGACTGTAATGCCAAAAGAACAAGATATAAATGGATATTATAAGCAATACTTTAGTGTTAACCCTTTTAATGGAAAAGGAAAGAGTATACAAAATGCAGCATTACAAGGGAATTATAATTTATATCAAAGTATAAATTATATAGGAAATGATTATATAGGAGTTCAAACTTATGAAGGTAATAACTTTAAGGGAGATTATCCAAATTATAAGATGATACCAATTGATATATTCCCTTTAAATAAAGGAGTAGCACTTGAGGATATATATAATAATACTATTAATCCAGTGTTCCAAAAGGCATTTAACTCTGAGTATAGTAATTTAAGTGGATCAGAAAAAACATTAGTAAATGGAAATCCTAATTATAAAGATTTTACACTTAAAAGAATTGAAGGTAAGTGGGAGATTGAAGGAAAAATATCACCTTTAAATCAAAATAATCCATCATATAATTTTAATACAGATATAAAACCAAATTCTAACTTGGTGAAGTATGATACATTATATGTGCCATGGAGAATTTTAAGAGCTGAAATGCCAACTATTGAAGATGCATATACATCACCAGATGGAAGACTTGCAGTTATTTTTATAAAAGGTGAGCTTTTAGTTTATAAGATAAATAATAATAAATTGGATGGAAAACCTATTTTTAGGTATAATTTAAATGATAATGATAAAGTTATTATGGCAGAATGGTGTTCAGGAGATTACGTAAATTACTGGGACACATCTTTTAATGAATACAAAAAACAAATGGAGGGAAATTAGATGTTATCAAAAGAAGTTGTTGGAAAAGTTTTATCAGAGTGTATGATAACTGGTGGAGACTTTGCAGAAATTTTTGTGGAAGATTCTATTAATAATTCTTTAGGAATTTTAGATGGAAAAGTAGAAAATGTTATTGGTGGAAGAAGTTATGGTGTTGGAATAAGAATATTTAAAGGATTAAAGAGTGTATACGCATATACTAATGATAATTCATTAACTAGTCTTTTAGATACAGCACATAAGGCAGCAGTTGCATTAGGTGATTTAAAAGTTGATATGGAAATAAGATTAGATAATAAAAAAATAATAGAGAATAAGCATATCATTAAGTTATATCCACAAGCTGTAGATTATAGCAAAAAAATAGATGTAATGAAATTAGCTTATAATAAGGCTAAGGATTATAGTACTGATATAACTAAAGTTAGTGTTAGTTATAGTGATAAGGACCAAAAGATAATGGTTGCAAATACAGAGGGAGTTTTTGTTGAGGATAGAAGAGTTAGAACAAGGCTTGGCATTCATTCAATTGCATCAAAGGATGGTGAAAATCAGACTGGATTTGAAGGACCGGGAAGACTTAAAGGGTTTGAGATGTTCGAAGAAGTAGATCCAGAGTTTTATGCACTTGAAGCATCAAAAACAGCAGTAACTATGTTACATGCTAAAGAATGTCCAGCAGGAAAGATGGCTGTAGCTATTGATAATGGATTTGGTGGAGTTATATTCCATGAAGCTTGTGGACACTCACTAGAAGCTACATCAGTTGCAAAAGGAAATTCGGAGTTTGCAGGAAAGTTAGGAGAGCAGATTGCATCAACTAAGGTTACTGCAATTGATGATGGAACTATCTTAAACTCATGGGGATCAATTAATATTGACGATGAGGGAATGGAATCTAGAAAAAATATTCTTATAGAAGATGGTATTTTAAAAGGATATATGATAGATAAATTAAATGGTAGAAGAATGAATATGGAGCCTACTGGTAATGCAAGAAGACAAAGCTATAAGTATGCACCAACTTCAAGAATGACTAACACATATATATCACCAGGAGAAGATAAGGCAGAAGATATTATAAAATCTATAGATAATGGACTTTATGCTAAAAAGATGGGTGGAGGTTCTGTAAATCCAGTAACAGGAGAGTTTAACTTTAGTGTATCAGAAGGATATTTAGTCAAAGATGGAGTTATTGGAGATCCAGTGCGTGGAGCATCTCTTATAGGTAAAGGAAGTCAAGTTTTAATGGATATTGATATGGTTGGAGATAATTGTCTTCAAGCACAAGGGATGTGTGGTTCTTCATCTGGAAGTATTCCAGTAAATGTTGGGCAGCCAATGATAAGAGTAAAAGAAATAACTGTAGGTGGAAGATAGGAGGTGCAAAACATGGAATTTAAAGAGTTTAAAGGAAAATTATTTGAAAAAGCTAAATTAGAAGGTATGGAAGAGTTTGAAATATATTTTTCAGATAAGGATAGTTTAAGTATTAATATTTATAAAGAAGAGGTTGAAAAATATAATTTAAATAAATCTTTTGGTATTTCATTTAGAGCAAAAGTAGATGGAAAGATGGGATATTCATATAGTGAGATAATAGATGAAGAAGCTATAGATATGCTTATAAATAATGCAAAAGCAGCAGCGCTTTATATTGAAGATGATGATAAGCAATTTATCTATGAGGGGGATAAAGAGTATGCTAAGATAAATAATTATCATACTGCATTAGAAAATATAGAAGCTGATAAATTAATAGAGCTTGCAAAGGGTATGGAAAGAGAATGTAAAAAACAAAGTGATAAAGTTGTTAACTTTGGTGGATGTGGAATTGGATATTCAAATGTTAAATATGGTATTTCTAATTCAAAAGGATTAGACCTTAGTGATAGATTTAATCTTCTAACTGCATATGTTGCACCTATTTTAGAGATTGATAATGTTAAATATGATGGTTTTGGATATGCTATTGCAAAATCTATAGATGAAGTTAATCCAGAAGATATAGCTAAAATGGCTATAAAGGAAGCAATGGATAAAGTTTCTGCAAAAACTATTGAGTCTAAAAAATATAAAACTGTAATAAAGAATGAAGCTATGGTTTCTCTTCTTCAATCATTTTGGTCAATTTTTGATGGAGATTTAGCACAGAAGGGAATATCTTTACTTAAAGGAAAAGAAGGTGAAGTAATAGCATCTTCTAAAGTATCTATAATAGATAATCCTCATATGAAAGATGGGCTTGCATCAGTAGCTTTTGATGATGAAGGTGTAGCTACATTTGAAAAATCAATTATAGAAAATGGAAAGCTTATAACTTTATTACACAACTTAAAAACAGCTAATAAAGAAAATAGAAAATCTACAGGTAGTGGATTTAAGAGTTCATATGCATCACCTGTAAGTGTGGGTCCAACTAATTTCTATTTAGAAAAAGGTGAGAAGTCATTTGAACAGTTATTAAAAGATGTTTCAAATGGACTTATAGTAACTGAATTTTCAGGATTACATTCAGGTGCAAACTCTATAACAGGAGAATTTTCTTTAGCAGCTAAAGGTTTTGTTATTGAAAATGGAAAACAAGGAAGACCTGTTGAACAAATAACAGTTGCAGGAAATTTCTTTGATTTATTAAAGAGTATAGAAGTAGTTTGTGATGATATAAAATTCCCAATGACAAGTTTTGGTTCACCATCAGTTTATGTAGGTGAAATGTCAGTTGCAGGAGAATAAAATAAAATGCTTAGAGAAAATTTTCTCTAAGCATTTTTTGTTATCTTCCAAAGTTTGAACGTATAAGTTTATCTGATAGTTCAGGACTTTCTTTAATAAGTTTTATTTGTTTACTTGTTAAATCTTTTGTATCTCCTGCAATTGTTCCATTATTTAAAATTGCATAAGATCTATTAGTATTTAAAAGATTTCTTCCCATAGCTGTATTTTCATATTCGGAGGAAGGAATTCCAAGTGCATATAATAATGTTGGCATTATATCTATTTGACCACCAACTACATCAAATGTTTTTGGTTTTATAGTAGAACTAGGGTCATATAAGATAAATGGAACAGTAGGCTGTCCTTTATCATCAAACCAAGGTTCTTTATTTGATAAATTATCTATACTTGTTTGGTAATACTTATGAACACCGGTATGATCACCTACAATTGCAATAACACTATTTTGAAGTAAACCAGATTCTTTTAAAAGTGATAAGAAGTATCCAATTTGTGCATCAGTATAGTGAACACTTTCTAAATATCCACCCATTTCACTTTTATCTAATTCAGGCGAAAGGTTTAATTTTCTCATATCTTTTGGTAAATCAAAAGGTCCATGATTAGTTAAGGTTATAGTGTGAGCATAAAATGGTGTTTTTAAATTTTGAAGCATTGGAACTATCTGTCTAAAGTAAGATTTATCACTTATTCCCATTCCAACTAGTTCATCAGGTGTAAATGAATAATAATCAATAAAGTTTTCAAAACCTAATCCAGGTAATCCTTGTGCATAGTTCCAGAATGAACCTTTATCAGGATGAATAGAAACAGAGTGATATTTATTACTGTCTAATATTCTAGGTAATGAATTATAATCACGAACTGGATATCTAAAGAAAGTAGAACCACGCCTTAATGGAAGCATTGATGTATTTACCATTAAGTCAGAATCTGAACTAGTTCCTTCATTAACTTGTTCATAGATATTAGGAAAGTATAGGCTATGTTTAATAAGATTATCCATAACAGGTGTTATTTCTTTTCCATTAATCTTTTGATTTAAAACAAAGCTTTCTAAAGATTCAACTTGAATAATAATTAAGTTTTTACCTTTAGCCATTCCAAAATAATCATTATTTTTTAGATTCTCATTTTTAAATTTATAGTAAGAATTTATACTATTTTTATCTTCAGTTGTTAATTCATAAGGTTTAGAATCTTTATAAACATTTATAGCATCCATAATATGATATCCAACTGGTGAAAAATATTTTGCTGTATTAATTGGGTCATAGTTATCAAAGAAATATGCATTTCTTATATCCTTATTATTTAATACATATAGATTAAATGGAACATATGCTATGAATATTAATGGTAGTATTAATGTTACAAAGAAGGTTTTTACGGCACGTTTTTGTTTATTTACATAAGATTTTCTTGTAAAGAAAACAAAGATTGCCATAATAAATAAATCAATAAATAGATAGATATCTTGGAAACTGAATAAAGAAAGGATAGTTCCAGATAAATTATCTAAGTTAGCTGTTTGAGTTAATACTAAAACAGATGGCATTGTTAAGAATCCTCTAAAGTAACATAAGTCTACTAATGTTAAGATAGTTAGTAGAAAATCTATTATAAATAAATAGACAACTCGTCCTTTTCCTTTAAATAATAAAGAAAAACTTAGGAATACAAGTGCAAATGCTATATAGTAAAATAAACAATATCTTGAGTTTGCAAAGCCTAAATTAAAATCAAGTTTATAGGGATTTGTATTTAGGATAAAACCTTGAAGTGTAATGCTTTTAATAATAATTCCAATTAGGGGAATTAAGAAAAGAATTGTTCTAAAGATAGTATCTTTACTAATATCTTTAAATGAAAAGTTCTTTGAATCTGTAATCATGTTAAACTCCTTGTTAATAGTTTATTAATAAATTATAGTACAAGCTATTAGATATAGCAATAAATTGCAGATATGTAAAAGATAAAATAAGGAAATGTTAAGAAATAGTCACAGAAAAATGATATAATGTAATAAAAATAAGTATGAGGTGAATATTTGTGAATAGAATAGATTGTAGAGGATTAGAATGTCCAAAACCAGTAGTAGAAACTAAAAAGTATTTTGAAAGTATAGATAAGGGAATTGCTATAGTATTAGTAGATAATGAGATAGCAAATACTAATGTAAGTAGATTTGCTGAAGGTGCAGGTTTTTTAGTTAAAAGTGAATTAAAAGAGGATATATATGAAATAACTATAGAGAAAATAGGAGAGCAAATAGAAGAGAAACAGAAAGATAGCTTCTCAATACTTATAACAACAAATAAATTAGGGGAAGGTAGTGATGATCTTGGTAGGACTTTAATGAAAAGTTATCTTTATGCATTATCAGAAGCTACAGAGATTCCAGATGAAGTTATTTTTTTAAATGGAGGAGTAAAACTTACTAGTGGAAATAGTAATGTAGTAGAAAGCATAAAAGAAATTGAAAATAAGGGAACTAAGATTATTAGTTGTGGTGCATGTTTAGATTTTTATAATTTAAAGGAAGAACTTAAAGTTGGAGAAGTTGGCAATATGTATACAATAGTAGAAATAACTAATAAAAAAAGAATAGTTAAAATTTAAATATATGGAAATGGTGGTGCAAGTATGAAAGAATATGATTTAGTAATCATAGGTGGTGGAGTTTCTGGAATGACAGCAGCTATAGGTGCATTAGAAAACGGAGATAAGGATGTACTTATTTTAGAGAGAGAAGAAACTTATGGTGGAGTTTTAAATCAATGCATTCATTGTGGATTTTCTATAGAAGATGAAAAATTAACAGGACCAGAAGTAATTGGTAAGATTAAAGATAAGCTTGATGATTATGAATATGAATTAAAACTTAAAACAACTGTTTTAAATATTTCTAATAATAAGAAAATAACATTTATAAATGAAGCGGATGGAATAAAAACAGTAAAGGCTAAAGTTATAATTTTAGCAACAGGATGTAGAGAAAGATATACAGGAAGTGTATTAATTCCAACTAGTAAATTTACAGGAGTATTTACTATTGGTTGTGCACATAAAATAATAAATTTAGATGGGGTTCTTCCTGGAAAAAATCCTGTTATAACAGCTAATAATAAATGGGCATTAATTTTAGCAGTCAGGACAGAGTTAGAAGGTGGAAAAGTAGAGGCGTTAGTAGTAAATAGTGAAAGCGGGTATAAAATATCTGAAGAAGATAGAAAAATTATAGATGGACTTAATATAAATGTTATAGAAAAAGCAAGGCTTTTAGAAGTGGCAGGTGGAAGAAGAGTTAATAGTGTTAAAATACTAGATTTAACCACACTTGAAGAAAAAAGTTTTAGTTGTGATTCGTTATTTTTATCTGTTGGTTATTATCCAGAACTTAGTATGGTTGAAAAAATTGATATAAAAAAAATGGATGATGGGAAGAAATTAAAGGTGGAAGAGTATAGAACATCTATTGAGTGGATTTTTGCATGTGGTAATCTCATATATGGAGATGACTGTGAAAAGGAAAAGAAACTTGGTGGATATATTACAGGATTAAAGGCATGTGAATACCTTCAATCCTTAAAGGAAAGCATATAGATTTTCAAAAATTAGTTTATTACCTTTTTCATTAAGATGTATACCATCTAAATAGATATCCTGAGATATATTTGACTTAGTTAAAATATAGAGATCTATTATATCTATAGGATATTTTTCTTTTAAATTTAATATTTCCTTTTGTAATTCTATTAAAGAGGTAGTAGCATGATCATAATAAGATGAATATGAAAAAAGCTTTATAGCTAAATCTTTAACAATGAAGGGTGGAACTCCTATAATTATTCTTGAGTTTATAGAAAGTAAGTCTTTAATCATAAGTTCTATATTTGAAATTATGGAAGAGACTGACCTACCAGATAATAAATCATTGCTTCCACACATTATAAATGTAATTTTAGGTGAATTAAGAATAACATCTCTATGAAAGCGAGTCAAAATACCTGTTGAGGTATCTCCGTTAATTCCTTTGTTTAATATAATTTCATGAGGAAATAAATTAGATAATAGGGAAGAAAAACTATTTTTCTTAGATACTCCATAGCCAAATGTTAAGCTATCACCAATTAAGACAATAGGCTTATTATTCAAAAAAATCACATCCTTTTAAAATAGAGTGTTAAAACAAGAACGACAAATTAAAGTTTTACCACCATTTGCTTTTAGAAAATCACCATTTTTAATAGGCTTATTACAAATTTCACATATGTCTTTAGAAGAGGATGTTTTCTCTGTTTTTTTTGCTTTAATTTTATTCTCCAATGATTTATTAGGTTTAATAGGGGAATAAATTTTGCTTTCTGTTTTAACTTCTTTTTTTGTTATAGTATAGCCAATAGCATAAGAACTTTCTTTAAAAAGTTCTAATTCAAAACGTGGATTTTCTTTATCATAGTGCTCTTCAATAAAAATTTGTTTAATTTGAGCATCATTTATAATAAGACCACTCTTTTCAATTCCGTCAAAAATACTTTTACAAATATTTATAGTATCAGGATGTCTTTTTTCACTTTTATAAAAGACTTTTAAAATAGCAATTAGGCCTTCTTCAAGAATAACTTTTGGATTTTGAAGTCTAGCAACATATGCAATTTCTTGTTCATATAAAGCGTATCTATCATGATATTTTCCACTATTAGAAGGAAGGATAGCTCTTCCATCTTTGTTATGTAATTTAAAATTAGATTTTGTTATGGGTGAACCATTAACAATTACCTTTGCATAATCTGACATAAAATTCTCCTTTGTGACAATGTAGTTTTAAATATTGCTATATTAATTTTAACATAAATTATGATAGAAGGATTAGATGAGTTAATAATTGATAATAAGATATATTTGAAGTATAATTACAAATAGTGAATTTACTTTTTAGGGAAATTTTAAACGAGGTAAAGTTAATGGAGAGAAAAATAATATTATCAATAGAATCAAGTTGTGATGAAACTTCAGCTGCAATAGTTGTAAATGGAAGAGAAGTTTTATCAAATATAATATCAACACAAATAGAAACACATAAAAAATTTGGTGGAGTAGTACCAGAAGTTGCATCAAGAATGCATACTGAAGTAATAAATGAAGTAGTACAAAAGGCATTAGAGGAAGCTAATGTAACATTAGATGATGTTGATGCAATTGGAGTTACATATGGACCAGGACTTGTTGGAGCATTGCTTGTAGGTCTTCAATATGCAAAGGGATTAGCACTAGCTACAGGTAAACCTTTAGTAGGAGTTAATCATATAGAAGGGCATATATCAGCAAATTATATTGAGCATAAGGATTTAAAACCACCTTTTGTATCATTAGTTGTCTCAGGAGGACATACATTTATAGTTTATGTAAAGGATTATTGTGTATATGAAGTTATTGGTCAAACTAGAGATGATGCTGCAGGGGAAGCTTACG
Organism: Clostridium sp.; assembly: GCF_051656525.1. GTDB lineage: Bacteria > Bacillota > Clostridia > Clostridiales > Clostridiaceae > Clostridium. Next base: position 12,400 of record NZ_JBOGCC010000283.1, read on the forward strand.
ATAAAGTTGCAAGAGCATTAGGGCTTGGATATCCTGGTGGGCCTAAAATTGATAAACTTGCAAAAGAAGGAAATGAAAATGCAATTGATTTTCCAAGAGCAAGATTTGCACATGAAGATACATTAGATTTTTCATTTAGTGGAGTAAAATCAGCAGTATTAAATTATTTAAATAAAGCAAAGATGCAAGATGTTGAAGTAAATAAAGCAGATGTAGCTGCATCATTTCAAAAAGCTGTAGTTAATGTTTTAAGAGACAATGTATTTTTAACTTGTGAGAAAAAAGGATTAGATAAAATTGCAATAGCTGGAGGAGTAGCTTCAAATTCAGCACTTAGAGAAGCGCTTATTACAGAAGGAAAAGAGAAAAATATAAAAATACTTTTTCCATCACCAATTTTATGTACAGATAATGCAGCTATGATAGGAAGTGCTGCTTATTTTAGATTTATAAAAGGAGAGGAGTCTAGCTTAGATTTAAATGCAAAACCAAATCTAAAGTTATAGAGTTTGAAAAGAAAGCATGAGTTTATTAGCAGAATCAAATAGCATGAAGAAAATTAACATGAAAGAAAAGATTCCTAAAACTATATTAATAAAAAGAATTATTTATATAATTTTAGCAGTAGTTATAGTAGGAATAGGAATACAACAAGTGTATAACTTTGTTTCTGGAGAGATGATAAAGGTAAAAAGTTCTTATGTGACGATAGATGGTAAACAGATACATTATAAAGCTAAAGGAACAGGCGATTATACTGTTGTATTTAGTGGAGATACTGGAGCTAATATGTATGAATGGAATAAAACTGTAGAAGACCTTGAAAATTCAGGAGTTAGAACATTTGTATATAATAGAAATGGATATGGGCTTAGTAATGGAAGTGAGAAATTAACCCCACAACAACAAGCTGAGCAACTACATACATTATTAAAAAAATCTGCAACTGGAGGTAACTATATCTTAGTTGGAGAAGGGTATGGAAGCTTAGTGATGACTAATTATGCAAAAAAATATCCAGATAATGTAAAGGGAGTAGTGTTAATAGATCCAATTAATGAAGCTAATAAAAACAAATATCATACTATAAAAGCTGCAATTTCATTAGTAGGTAAGAAGATTCAGGCTATAGGAGCAAATTGTTCGTTAACTTGGATATTAAATAAAATTGGATTAACAACAAATTATCCAAATTTTGAGAATAATTTAACTAATGAAAAGGAAAAAGACCAATATAATTGGCTTAAAAATCAAGCACCATATAGAAATGCTATATATAATGAGAGTAAAAATATATATGAAATGAATAGTAATAGCCAAACAAACGGGATGTTTGGAAAGATACCATATTATTTAATAACGAATGAAAAAGAGAGTGGATTAAAGGATTTAGGTAGTGAAAGTTATACGACAGAATATTACGTAGATTATAATGGAGATGCTTTTGCAAGCACTAATCCTAGAGATGTTGCAGTTGCAGTAAATAAGGTATTAGATCAAGCAATTAGAATAAGGAATAGGGAAAACAATAAATAGAAGTATTAAATTTGATAAAAGTGTAAATAATACCTAGTGGACTACTTAGGTATTATTTTTTATGAAAAAAATTTTTATTTTATTCATAAATGACATCAAAATGACACATAAAATTAATATAATAGGTTGTATAATAGGAAATATAAAGAAATGAAGGGAGAAAAATAAAAATGCAAGACGAAAATTACAAAGATGAAAACTTAAATATAGAAAATGTAGATAGAAATGTAGATAATGTAGATATAAAGTATGAAGCACCGAAAAAGAAAAAATCTAAAAAGGGAAAGGTATTTTTAGGTGTTGTAGGAGTAGTAGTAATTTCATTAGTATCAGGTATAGCAGGTGGTGCTATAACATATTATGTAGTAGGGAAAACTGAAAATGGAACATTTGTAAATCAACCAGATTTTAAAAATAATTCACCATTAACAATACAGGAAGTTTATAAAAAGGTTGCACCAGCTGTAGTGATTGTTTCAACTAAATCAATGGCATTAAGCAACGGATACATCCCAGAGGAAGTTGAAGGAATTGGTTCAGGATTTATTATTAATGAAAATGGTGAAATACTTACAAATTATCATGTTGTAAAGGGTGCTACTGATGTTAAAGTAACACTAAGCACAGGACAGGAAGTTAATGCAAAAGTTGTAAACTATAATGAAGCAGAAGATGTAGCATTATTAAAACTTACAGAGAATGTTAAAGTTCCAGCAGTTGCAGAACTTGGTGATTCATCAAAACTTGAACCAGGTCAATCAGTAGTTGCAATAGGAACACCACTTTCAAAAGAATTTGCAAGTACTATTACTCAAGGTATCGTAAGTGCGGTTGGAAGAAATGTAGATACAAAAACAGGTAAACAAATAAACTTAATTCAAACAGATACTCCAATAAACCCAGGTAATAGTGGAGGACCTTTAGTTAATGCAGAAGGTCAAGTTGTTGGTATTAATACATTAAAAGTTAGTGGTGGAGCTGAAGGGATTGGATTTGCAATTCCTATAAATGAAGTAAAATCAAAACTAGATGTTTTATCACAACCAGCGGTAACACTTGGAATAAAAATTATAGATGTGACTAAGGCACTTTCAAAAGAAAAAAATCTACCAGAGGGTATATATGTGGCAGAGGTAAATGATTTTTCATCAGCACAAAAAGCTGGAATGAAAGCTGGAGACATTATTACTTCTTTTGATGGAAAGAAAGTGAAAACAGCAGCTGAGTTAAATAAAATAAAATCTACATTAAAAGTTGGGCAAGAAGTACCAGTTGTAGTACAGCGTAATGGAAAACAAGTAAATTTAACCTTAACAATGGAAAGTTAATAAAAAACACTAGCATGATTAAAAATGCTAGTGTTTTTATATAAGAAATTATATAAGAGGATTTTTATCAGAAGGAACTATAAAAATTTTTCTACATCCTTTTACAAAAAATTAACAAGTGTGTAATATTAAACATAGTGTGCCTAAAGAATACACACTATTTAATAGAAAAGTGCTTTTAGAAAACGGCTACATAGTTAAGATTACGAAGATATTAAAAAGTGAAAAGTTGGCATGCAACTTGCTATAATTTAGTAGTGTGATAACTGATAAAGGGTTTAAAAAAATAAAATAAATATCAGAGATATGAGGGGGAATTTATTATGAAAAAAATATTATTATGTTGTTCAGCAGGAATGTCAACAAGTCTATTAGTAACAAAAATGCAGGCTGCTGCAAAAGAGCAAGGGATAGAATGTCAAATTGCAGCTTACTCAGAAGCAGATGTAAAAAACCATGAAAATGAAATGGACGTGTTATTATTAGGACCTCAAGTTAGATTCTTATTTAATAAAATGAAAGAAAAATATGAGCCAACAGGAGTACCTGTAGATGTAATTAATACAGTTGATTATGGAACAATGAATGGAGCAAAAGTTTTAGCTCATGCATTAAAATTATTAGATAAATAAGTAGAAGAAATATTTGGTAGAGAGGTGCGTCTTTATGGAGGAAGTTATACTAAACCTTATAATGCATAGTGGTGAAGCTAGAAGCTGTTCAATGGAAGGAGTTGAGGCTGCAAAAGAGGGAAACAGTAAACTTGCAAAATATTTACTTCAAAAATCCGATGAAGAAATTGGATATGCGCATCTTTCTCAATTAACTTTAATGCAATATGAAACTAGTGAGTTAGAATGTAGAATTTCATTGTTATTAGTTCATGCACAGGATCATTTAATGGCAAGTATGACACTTCGAGATTTAGCTAATGAATTAGTAGATTTATATTTGAAAATAAATTTAAAAGTATGAACTCTAATGATATCATTAGAGTTCATTGATTATGTTTTAAGGAGAGTAGAAAACTATGAATTATGTAATAGGTGTAGATGGAGGAGGAACTAAAACAGAGGCAGTAGCATATAGCTTAGAAGGTGAAGTTTTAGGAACAACTCTTACAGGATTTGGAAACTTAGTTAACGGTAGAGATGAGGCATTAAAGAATATTACAGATTCTATAGAAGGATTAGTTAATAAGCTAGGAAGAGACGGATTAAAGGCATTACATTTAGGCATAGCTGGATCAGAAGTTTCTGATAATGCAAAATCTATTGAGAATGAAGTAAGAGAAAAGTTTGGATTTGATTGCAAAGTTATGAATGATGGTGACTTAGCATTAAAGGCATTATTAAAAGGTGAAGATGGAATACTAGTTATTGCTGGTACTGGATCTATTGCATTTGGAATACATGGAGATAGAGAAAAGAGAGTTGGAGGATGGGGACATCTTCTAGGTGACGAAGGTAGCGCTTATAAAATATCTATTGAAGCTTTTAAAATAATGATAAAAGAAGATGATTATGGATTAGAAAGAAGTAAGCTTTCACAAGATATATTAAATAAATTAGAAATAAAAGAAGTTTCAAATATAATTGATTTTGTGTATTCATCAACTAAAGATGAGATAGCTCAAATGGCAGGACTTGTATCTAAGCATGCTGAACTTGGTGATGAAGAAGCAAAAAATATATTAATTAATGAAGGAATTCAAATTGCTAAGAGTGCTGAAAGGGTTTTTAAGGCATTAGATTTTGAAAACTGTAGTATAGGACTTGTTGGTGGAGTTATAAGAAAATCAAGAATTTTAAGAGAAGCTTTTGAAGAGTACTTAAATGAAAATATTAAAGTAAATTCTTTTGTAGATGATAGTGTTTCACCAGCAATAGGTGCTTATTATATTTACAAAAAAGAAAATAGATAATAAAAACATAAGGTTAAACGGAGGAGTTAGAAATGAAAAGATTAGGAATTTCAATATACCCAAACCATTGTGATATGGACAAAATAGTAGATTATATAGATTTAGCTGCAAAATATGGATTTAGCAGAATATTTACATGCCTTTTATCAGCTGAAGGAAAACCAATAGAGCAAATTGTAAAAGAGTTTAAAGTAATGTTAGATGCTGCTAATAGTCATGGAATGGAAGTAATTGCAGACCTTGATCCAACTGTATTTAACGGTCTTGGAGCTTCTATAACAGATTTAAAAATGTTTAAAGACATGGGATTAAGTGGAATCAGACTTGATATGGGATTTGCAGGTAATGAAGAATCAATAATGACATTTAATAAATATGGATTAAAAATAGAACTTAATGTAAGTAATGGAACTAAGTATATTGATAATGTAATGAGTTATCATCCAAATAAAGAAAATCTTTATGGATGTCATAACTTCTATCCACATGTTTATACAGGACTTGGATATGATCATTTCATCAAATGTAGTAAACAATTTAAGGATTATGGAATAAAGGTTGCAGCATTTGTAAACTCTCCAACTGCTGAAAATGGACCATGGCCAGTTTCAGAAGGATTATGTACTTTAGAGGAGCATAGAAGTTTACCAATAGATGTTCAAGCTAAACATTTATTTGCAACAGGTTTAGTTGATGATGTTATAATAGCAAATTGTTTTGCAAGTGAGGAAGAGTTAAAAGCTTTAAGTGAAGTTAACAGAGAGATGCTTGAATTAAGTGTTGAACTTGTAGATAATTTACCAGAAGTTCAAAAAATTATCGTTTTAGATGAATTCCACTTTAACAGAGGAGATTGTTCTGATTATGTTATAAGATCAACTCAATCAAGAGTTAAATATAAAGGGGAAAGTTTCCCACCTGCTTATACTCCAGATATGGTAAAAGGTGATGTAATGATTGAATCAGATCTTTATACTAGATACGCAGGAGAATTACAACTTGCAAGAAAAGAAATGAAAAATAGTGGGAAAACAAATGTTGTTGCAAGAGTAGTTGAAGAAGAGAGATTCTTAATTGACTTAATAGAGCCATGGGGAAAATTTGCATTTAAATTAAAAAAATAGATTGTTTTAAGAGGCTGTGAGGGAGGTATCACAGTCTCTTATTGCTATAAATAAATTGAGAAAGAAGGAAATATTATGAGTAAAGGAATTAAAATTGTAACTATTGGTGGAGGATCAAGTTATACGCCAGAACTAGTAGAAGGTTTTATAAAAAGATATAATGAATTACCAGTAAGAGAACTTTGGCTTGTAGATATAGAAGATGGAAGAGAAAAGCTTGAGATAGTAGGAAATTTAGCAAGAAGAATGGTTAAAAAAGCTGGAGTACCTATGGAAATTCATTTAACTTTAAATAGAAGAGAAGCTTTAAAAGATGCAGATTTTGTTACTACTCAAATTAGAGTAGGACTTTTAGATGCAAGAATAAAAGACGAAAGAATTCCTTTAAGTCACGGAGTAATTGGTCAAGAAACAAACGGTGCAGGAGGAATGTTTAAGGCACTTAGAACAATACCTGTAATATTAGATATAGATAAAGATATGTCAGAGTTATGTCCTAATGCATGGCTTATAAATTTCTCAAATCCAGCAGGAATGGTAACAGAAGCTGTATTAAGATATGGTATAAATAAAAAAGTTATAGGACTTTGTAATGTTCCAATAGGAATGGAAAAAGCAGCTGCAAATATGCTAGGTGTTGACCATTCACGAGTAAGAATGGATTTCTTTGGACTAAATCATATGGTATTTGGAAAAGAAATTTATTTAGATGGTGTAAACGTAACAAGTAAGGTTATGGAAGCTATGGAAGAAGGAAAATTAGGTCCAATAGTAAAAAATATAAAAGATTTTGAATGGAATAAAGAATTTATTAAAGCACTAAATATGATGCCATGTCCATATCATAGATATTACTTCCAAACTGAAGAAATGTTAGAGGATGAATTAAAAGAATTCTCTAAAGGTGAAACAAGAGCAGAAGTAGTAAAAAGATTAGAGAAAGATCTTTTTGAATTATATAAAGATGAAAATTTGGATGTTAAACCACCTCAATTAGAAAAAAGAGGAGGAGCATACTATTCAGACGCTGCTTGTAGATTAATATATTCAATTTATAATGATAAAGGTGATATACAACCAGTAGATGTTAGAAATAATGGCGCAATTATAGGAATTGATGAAAATTCAGCAGTAGAAATATCATGTGTTATTACTAAAGATGGGCCAAAACCAATTGCAATGGGTAAAATTCCAATAGCAGTAAATGGATTAATTCAAACAATTAAAAGTTTTGAAATGCTTTGTGTAGAAGCAGCAGTAGAAGGAAGTTATGATAAAGCTTTAATGGCATTATCTATAAACCCATTAATTCCATCTGAGAAAATGGCAAAAACTTTATTAGATGAATTATTAGAGGCACATAAAGAATATTTACCACAATTCAATAAATAATATTTTAAAAAGCTTCCTATTAAGGAGGCTTTTTTTATTGATTAAAACAAAGTAAAAATATGGTATAATGATGTGAGAATTATTTAAGGGAGAATTTTATGGGGGTAAAAAAAGAAATAGATAAAAAGTTTTATAAAAAGGTATTTATAATAGCGTTACCAATAGTTATCCAAAATTTAATTACATCATCATTAAATATAGTTGATACTATAATGATTGGAAGTCTTGGTGAGAAAGAAATTGCAGCAGTTGGTATAGGAAATCAATATTTTTTCTTATTAAATATAATTATTATGGGATTGTTTAGTGGTATTGGGATTTTTATATCTCAGTATTATGGGAAAAAAGATGAGGAAAATATAAAAAGATTAGTAGGGATTGGAGTAGTTTCTAGTTTTATAGTTGGTGGATTATTTATGATAGGTGCATTAATTTTTCCAACTACAATCATAGGATTTTTTAATCTTGATAAAGGGGTTATAGAAATAGGGGCAAGCTATTTAATAATAGTATGTTTTAGCTATATTTTTACAGCGCTTAGTTTTAACTTTGCAATGGCATCAAGATGTATTGAAAGAGCAGTTATACCTATGGTTGCAAGTGGTGTTGCATTAATAATAAATACTACTTTAAATTATTGCCTTATTTTTGGTAGCTTTGGATTTCCGAAGCTTGGAGTTGAAGGTGCTGCAATAGCAACTTTAATTGCTAGAATAATAGAGTGTATAATTATTATAGGGTATGTGTATTTTAGTAAGAGTATTTTACGTGGAAACTTTAAAGAATATTTTTCTTTTGAAATTTCATTTTTAAAGAAGATAATAATAACTGTTATTCCTGTTCTTTTAAATGAGGCATGTTGGGGATTTGGTTCTATAATGTATAATGTTGTTTATGGAAGAATTGGAACTAGCGCAATAGCATCTGTTCAAATTGCAACAACAATTAGCAACTTATTTATGGTTGTTATATTTGGAATAGCAAGTGCATCTTTAGTTATTGTTGGTAAAGAAGTTGGAAAAGGAAAAAGTGATATAGGAATAAGATATGGAAACAATTCTTTAAAGCTTGGATGTATAATAGGAGTAGGAATTTCAATATTAATAATAGTCCTTGCAGGAAATATTGTTAATCTTTATAATGTTTCAGTAGAAGTAAAAGAATGGACTAGATACATTTTATATGTAACATCTTTAGTAATGATAATAAGGGTGTATAATATTATTGCAATTGTAGGAGTTTTAAGAGGGGGAGGAGATACAAAGGTGTCTTTTTATATTGAAGCCAGTACAATGTGGCTTATAGGTGTCCCTGTTGCTTTTATAGGTGCATTTATATTAAAACTTCCAGTGTATGTAGTATATGCCTTATGTGGGCTTGAAGAAATAGCAAAGATGATTGCATGTTTAAAAAGAATTAGAAGTAAAAAATGGATTAAAAACTTAGTTTTAGAAGAAGATATAACTAAAGATGTAGTAAGCATTTAAGATGAAACTTTTGTTTTAGTAAAAAGTAAAGGAAGATAAGAACGGTGAAAAATAAAATAAAAATTGGAATAGTACTAGTTATAGTAGGTATAGTGGCTATATTACTTTCAAATATTATTGTAGGGCATAGTAAAAAAGAATTATCAGGAAGCCTAAATATAGTGGTTAATAGTAGTAATTATAAATATATAAATTCAGCTGCGGAACAGTTTAAGCAAAAGAATCATAAGGTTAAAATTAATGTTGAGGAAATTCCAGATAAGGGATACTACAATTATATTATGGATAGGTATAAGCAAGGTTATAAGGCTGATGTAGCTATTGTAAGCAATGAAAATGTTAGAAATTTAGTAAATGAAGATAAGATAATTCCAGTAGATTTAAGTGGAATTATAAATTTATATAGTGGAAACTTTGGAAAAGCTAGATTAAATGAGAGCAATATAAAGGGAAAATATTATAGTATTCCATTCTCAAGCAATCCTATAGCTATGTTTATGAGAAATGATATATTAGAGAAGTATGGATATAATAGTGATGATATAAATACTTGGGATGATGTGATTAACGTAGGAAAAGGATTATACTCTAAAAGTAAAGGGCAAGTTAGATTATTAAGTGGAATAGGTGATGATTATAATAAATTAGTTAGCTTATTAATAATGGAAAATTTAAATTTAGGATATGATAAAAAAGATACTATAAAAAATACAGAAGATATGATAAAGAAACTTGAAAAGGATAATATTTTAGCTACAAATACTAATGAAGAGTATGCAGGCAAGATAAGTTCTATTAATGGAGTTAAGTCTATTGAAGAAATTAAGACTCCTTGTGAATGGGAAACTTTAAATCCACCAGCTTTAGTTCAAGGTGCAAATAAGTTTTATGAAGAAGGTGGCGAAGATGTAGTAGTATTAAATGATAAAAATGTAGATATTAGCAAAGCATTTATATCATTTTTAAGTAATAATACAAATCTATCATTAGAGTATACTGTTTCAGGAAGTTTATTTTCAAGTTATCTTTATACTTATAAGAATGTAGAGATAGAGAATGAAATGAATAATTTTATAGGTCAGAGCCCTCTTGTAGTTATGAATAACATAGCAATGAAGGCTCCAAGTGTACAAAATTATGATGAATATCTAGAAATTAATAAAGAGATTTTAAGTGATAATACTATAAAGTAGAATAAATTTTAGTATAAGCATCTAAAGTAAGTTCTGCAGTATGCCTCCATGAAAATTGGAGGCTTTTTTCATGTCCTTTTTTAATTAGTTCATTTCTAAACTTAGTGTTATTTAAAACTTTAATTAAAGCTTTTGAAATATCCTCTGCACTATTTGGGTTTATTAAAAGAGCAGAGTCGGAAGTAACTTCTGGAATAGAAGTTATATTAGAAGCTATTACAGGTGTACTACAGCTCATAGCCTCTAATGGTGGAAGACCAAAACCTTCATATAATGATGGATATACGAAAGTATCAGCACCATTATAAAGAATAGGTAACATAGAATTCTCAACAAAGCCTGTAAAAATTATTGATGAAAGCATGTTATTTTCTTTTGCATAATTAAAAAGTAGTTCACCGTCATCTTTTAAGGAACCAACTATAAGGAGTTTATATTCTTTTAATAGACTGGACCTACAGTCAATAAAGGCATCAATCAGAGCTTTTACATTTTTACGACTACTAAAGCCACCAATATATAAAATATAAGGAGTATTAAAGTTGAATTTTTTTGAAATTTCTTTTCTACATAAATCTTTATTTAAAGGTTTGTATGAATCATTAGTTGCTAAAGGTGTTACAAAAATTTTTTCTTCAGGATATCCTTTAAAGAAGCGCAAGATATCTTTTTTTGAGTATTCAGATACAGTCAATATTCCTTTAGAGTTTTCAATTATATTTGGCATATCACGAAGGAATCTCTTTAAGTATCCAGGGCCAACAGTTTCAGGCATAGTATATGGAATTAAGTCATGGATAGTAACTACAGTATTTAAGTTTTTTTCAAAAGGAAATCCAAGCCCGTTTTGAGGGATATGATATAAATCTATATTTCTATCAATTAAATTATTAGGAATATAGTGTCTTTCAAAAAAAAGATTATGTTTTCCAGATGTATATATATAATCAACATTTTTTTGCTTGAATTTTTCTTGTAAATCACCTGTCCAGATTAATGTAAATAAATCTTTATTATTTATCTTAATCATTTCAGAAATAAGGTTATCTGTATATGTGCCAATTCCAGTTCCACTATGAAGATTAACACTTCTAGAGTCAATTGCTATTTTCATTTCTCCACCTCTTTTAATACATATATATTAATAGCCTATTAAATAGTAAGAAAAAGGTGAATAAAAATCACAAAAATAATGAGAAAACATATAATGAACAATAGAAAAATATTTTAGGGGGAAGAGTTAGGTGAAGCTAGATACCTTGAAAAATTTAATTGAAGAGGAGTATGAAATAAAGGTTAGAAAATTAGAAAAAGTAAAAAATACCTATAAGGTTTATGGAGAGGAAGGAGAGTTTTGTTTAAAGGTTGTAAAGTATGATGTTCCCCATTTTAAATTTATATTGCAAGGAATAAAACATTTAGAGAAAAGGGGATTTGAAGGAGTATTAAACATAATAGAAACTAAAAATAAAAAAAAAATTGTAAGTTTTGACAATAAAAATGGATTTTTAACAAAATGGATAGAAGCTAGTGAGAGTAATTTTGATGATATAGAGATGGTAGAAAAGATAAGTAGTAAAATTAGTGAGATGCATTTAAAAAGTAGAGGATTTATATTAAGCAAAGATGTTAGACCAAGGATATATTTTGGAAGTTGGATAAAGGTTTTTGAAACAAGGAGAGGTGAGTTATTTGATTTTAAGATAAGAATAGAAAGAAAAGTATATAAAAACGATTTTGATAAATTATTTTTAGAATACTTTGATAAAGAAATTAATAGAGCAGATAAGAGTATAGAGAGTCTTAAAAAAAGTGACTATAAGAAAATAATGAGAAGTGAAGCAAAAAAAATTGGTTTTTGTCATCATGATTTGGCTAACCATAATATCATGATTGATAAAGAAAATAAAATTAATTTTATTGATTTTGATTACTGTATTTTAGATAGTGGACTACATGATTTAGCATCTTTTATTTGGAGAGTAAATAAGTTCAATGATAATCATTCAAAAGAGAAAGTGGAAAAAATAATAAAAGGATATGAGAAAAATATTGAAATAATGGATAACGAAAAGAGAATCATGAGAGATTTTCTTTCATTTCCACAAGAGTTTTGGCAAATAGGACTTCAAGTATATTGGGAAATGCAACCTTGGGGTGAGGAGTTTATGATGAGAAAATTGGAGAGGTATTTTAAGTCTTTGGAAAATAAAGAGGATGTAATAGGGTGGATAGGAGGACAGTAAATGGATGTAAATAGAGGGATTAGAGAGTATTTGTTTGAGAAGAATATATATGTTTTTAATGAGTATTTTAAAGGCAATAAGAAGGATAGTACTGGTATAATAGAGCATTTAAATATTATATCTGAAGTGCAAAAAGTATTTATGAATTTTAATACAGGAAGTTATAGTGGAGTTAAGAGTTATATAGGAAAAGATATAAATAGAATAAGGATAACTCTAATAATTTTGAAAAGTATAGGTTTTTCAGAAGACTTTATGCCATTAATAAAGAAATTAGAAATGATTGATTGTAAAATACGGGAAATAGATTTTAAAAAGATTGCAAGAAGAAGTGTAGATAGAAAAGAGATAACTATTGGAAGATTAGATGAGAGAAATATTAGAGTTTTAGATGAAATTGAGATTGGGAAAATAAAAAAGGTTGCTTATAACGTAATAGAAGAAGACGTGATTTCTTATATGAAAAGAATTAAAAGGGATTATTCTAAAGAAGATATTGAAAAGTTTATATTAAGTTATATAAAAGTGTCAGGACTAGATAGGGAAAGTTATAAATATATAAGAACTATGATAGAGGTTCCTAATTTATCTGTAAGTTATATTGAAAAAAACAGAAGCAAATTAGATAGAAAAATATTATTAAATCTTATGGAAAGGGAAAATATTATATAAAAGGAGAGAAGTATGGGAAGATATTTAGAAAGAGAATTTTTATGTAGTTATGATTTAAGTAAGGAATTTTTTGATGAATTAGGTGTAGAAATAAAGGAAGTACACCCTTTAAGAAAAGTATTTATATTAAAGACAAATATGGGAGATAAAATTTTAAAGAAAGTTTATTATGATGAAAATAAAATTGAGTTTATAGAAAGTAGTTTAAAATATATAAATAAAACATTTAAAAATACAATGAAGATAGATAAACTAGGAAATGGAGAAAGCTATTTAAAGTGGAAGGGAGAATATTACATTCTTATGGACAGAATTACAGGGATTGAAGCAACTTGTGAGAATCCATTAGATATAGAAATTTGTTCTAAAAGTATTGCAAAGTTTCATAAGGCATCTTTAGGAATAGTTGACTATTTAGAAAAAGAAAATAAAATGGTTATAAAAAGTGAAAATTTAATAGAAGAATATAAGAAATCACTAGAAGATTTAAAAAGTACAAAAGTAGTAGTTAAAGGATATAAATATCCAAATGAATTTGATACTATTTTTTTAGAAAATGTTGATAAATATATAGATGAAATAGATGATGTTATAAATCTTTTGGAAAATACAAATTATGAGAATATGATAAAAGATACTGAAAAAATTGCATTATGTCATAATGATTTAGCACATCATAATTTTTTAATAGATAATTATAGTTGTAATATAATTGATTTTGATTATGCAAGTATAAATTTAAGATGTATAGATATTGCTGACTTTATTTTAAAATGGATTAAAAATAGTGCATTTAATATAGAAGTTGCTAAAAATATATTAGATGAGTATAGTAAAATATATAACTTAGATAAGGAAGAAGAGAAAATTATAAAAATAAATTTAAGATTTCCAAAAGATGTGTATTCTATAATAAGAGTATATTATCACAAAGAAAAAAGATGGGAATATGAAAGTTATTTAAGTAAATTGAAAATGAAAATAGAAAATGATGTATATAGAAAAAACTTTTTAAAAGAATATAATTAAATCAAAAAATAATGCTCTCAAAAATTTTGAGAGCATTATTTTTATTTTAGAATATTTTTATAAGCAAGAAGTGTTTCAGAAGCAGTTTTCTCAAAAGAGAAGGTTTTACTTTTTCTTAAAGAATTATTTACCATAGATAGCCTTACAAAACTATCATTTAATACTAAATCAATTTTTTCTGACATTCTCTGTATATCATTTGGATCTACAAAAAGAGCAGCATCACCACAAACTTCAGGAATAGATGTTTTATTAGAAGATATTACAGGTGCACCACAAGCCATAGCTTCTAAAGGTGGAAGTCCAAAACCTTCATAAAAAGAAGGATATACTAAAACCTCACAAGCGTTATAGAATATAGGTAAATCTTCTAAAGGAATAAATCCAGTAAAACAAACATCATTTGAAATATTAAGTTCTTTAGCACGATTTAAATAAAGTTCATAAGAAATTCCTTTCTTTCCGATAATAACAAGTTTAGTATGTTTTCTTGTTTCTTTTGGTAAAAGTGAATAAGCTTCAATAAGACCTTTAATATTTTTTCTAGGACTAAATCCACCAACATATAAAATAAAGTTTTTATTTATAAAATATTTTTTATTAATGATTTCTTGACATTTAGATTTACTAAGAGGTTTATAAATATCTTCAGCTGCTAAATGAGTTACATAAATTTTTTCTTTTGGATAATTAAATTCTCTAGCAATATCATCTTTAGAAAAATGAGAAACAGTTATTATACCATCACAATTTTGAATTATTTTAGGCATTTCGTCATTGAAGATTTTAAGATATCTATCACTAACTGTTTCAGGCATTCGTAGTGGAATAATATCATGTAATGTAATAGTCTTTTTACAAAAGATGTTTTTAGATAAACCAACACCATTTTGAGGTACATGATAAAGCTCCATATTTTTATCAGTTAAAATATTAGGAACACTGATATTTTCCCAAAAGTTTTCGTTTGTATTTTCTTTTACTTTTTCAAAAGAAAAGTTTTTATTTAAATTTTTTATATCTAAGTCATCTGGTGAAAATAATAAATAATCATTAGTTGTATCAATTTTATTTAAATTTGAAATTAATTGATAGGTATAAGTTCCTATCCCAGTCCCCCTATACCACTTTGCTGCACGGCCATCTATACCAATTTTCATAATTAATCCTTTCCAAATATTGCTAATATTATTATATTAAGTTATAGTAAAAGTGTTAATAAATTTAATAAAGTTAACATATAGATATATAGGAGGTGATTAAGATGATGAGAGAGTTCGAAATCGAAAGACAGTTTAGTATTAAAATTGAAACAATAAAAGCAAATAAAGGTGTATATTATTTGAATACAAATAAAGGTGAGAGGTGCTTAAAGAAAATTAACTATGGGCCTCAAAAATTATTATTTGTATGTGGTGCAAAGGAACATCTTATAAATAATGGGTTTGATAAGGTGGACAGATATTTCTTTAATATAGATGGTTCTCCATATGCTTTAGTAAATGAAGACTTATATACATTATCTATGTGGTTAAAAGGAAGAGAGTGTGACTTCCATAAAATTGATGAGGTGAAATTAGCAAGTAAAACACTAGCTAAACTTCACATAGCATCTAAAGGGTATGATCCACCAGAAAATTCAAAACTTAAAAGTGACTTAGGAAGATGGCCAGGCCTTATGAAAAAGAGAATAAAGGCTTTAGATAAGATGAAAGAAATGGCAAGAAAGAAAAATGTAAAGACGGAATTTGACTTATTATATATAAAGTCAGTTGAATTCTACAAAGAACTTGCAAAGGAAGCAAGTGATATATTAATCACATCAGATTATGAAAGATTATGTAATATTGCAGATGAGGAAAAGGTATTTTGCCATCATGATTTCACATATCATAATATAATTATTGATGAGAATGAAGAGGTAAATATTATAGACTTTGATTATTGTAAAAGAGAAATAAGAGCTTTTGACATATCTAATTTTATGATTAAGGTACTTAAAAGAGTTGATTGGAATTTAGAGTTTGCAAAAGAAATTATAGAGTCATATAATGAGGTAAGTCCATTAGAAGCTGGAGAGTATAGAGTGTTATTAGCATACTTACAATTTCCTCAAAGATTTTGGAGACTTGCTAATAGATATTATTATAATGAGGTAACTTGGGGAGTTAATACATTCTCTAAGAAAATCCAAGGCATTATAGAAGAAAAAGAAAAATATCTTAAATTTATAAGAGAGTTTAAAGAATTATATGATTTAGATTAATCAAAAAGGAACTTCAATGCAGAAGTTCCTTTATTATTTGAGAAAACTGTAACAAAAAAAGAAAGTTTTAATACTATAATATATAGCACTTAAAAAGAGGGCAAGGATGAAAATAGGAGATGTAGTAGTAAGAAAATCATATAATAAGGATGTCACTTTTAAAGTGATAGATATTGAGTATAAGAATGGAAAGGAAATATATATATTAAAAGGCATAAATATAAGAATAGTCGCTGATGCTAAAGAAAATGATTTAGAAGTTGTGGAAGAAGATTATAATGGTGAGCAAGATAAGATATTAAATAATAGAGTAAATAAGGCTATAAAGAACATAATGATTACAAGAGATTTGAAAAATAGAAAAGGAGGAAAGATAGCAGGGAAGTTAAAAAAAAATATAAATACTGATGAACTTTACTTTGGAAGACCAGGGAAAATACTACACATTGATGGAGATAAAGAATATTTAGATACTTGCTTAAAGGTATATAAACAACTTTCACTTGAAGCAGTTGGGTTTGCAATACCTGAAGAGGAGCAAGGAGAAAAGGTAGTAGACTTAGTAAAGGAAATTCACCCTGATATAGTAGTTTTAACAGGTCATGATAGCATAGCAAGAAATATAGAAAGTTATTTGGACTTAAAAAATTATAGAAATACAAAATATTATATAGATGCAGTAAAAGCACTTAGAGAGTTTAATAGAAACTATGATGATTTAGTAATATTTGCAGGAGCTTGTCAAAGTTGCTATGAATGTATTTTAGATGCAGGTGCTAACTTTGCATCATCACCAAATAGAGTTTTAATTCATTGTTTAGATCCTGTATTTATATGTGAAAAGGTAGCTTATGCAACTATTGAGGAAGTAATCTCAATAAAAGAAGTTATAGAGAATACCATAACTGGTGTAAAAGGAATTGGAGGTATACAAACTAGAGGAAAATATAGAGAAGGATATCCTAAATCACCTTATTTATAAAAAATAGTTTTTTTATGTATAAAATTTAAAAAATGTAAGATGCTATATAATAGATATAAAGAAAAAATATTGACATTATGGAGAGTAAATGATAAAATAAAATATTTTACTTGACTTATTTCAAAAT
The DNA here is from genome assembly GCF_051656525.1 of Clostridium sp. Lineage (GTDB taxonomy): Bacteria > Bacillota > Clostridia > Clostridiales > Clostridiaceae > Clostridium. Next base: position 29,706 of record NZ_JBOGCC010000283.1, read on the forward strand.
TTTGGTATAATTTATAATATGAAAGAGGGTGTATATATGAATGGAATAAAAACAATCGCTTCAATAAAAAAAAGTATTGAAGGGCATATTGGAGAAAAAGTTACCCTAAAAGCTAACGGAGGAAGAAAAAAGATTTTAGTAAATGATGGAGTTATAGAGAGTGTGTATCCTAGCATATTCGTTGTAAGATTAGAAGATGAAACACAAAGAACAGTAACATATAGTTATTCAGATGTATTAACTAGAACAGTTCAATTGGATTTTCCAGGATAAAAAAAGAAAACTTCGATTTTGTCGAGGTTTTCTTTTTTGTTTAAATAATTTTAAACAAAAAAAGAAAGATGGTGGGTTTCCATCTTTCAACTATGGTATAAAAGGGTATTGAGAATTTATGAGAGGTTATATGGTCAATAACCACTTTCTATATTACGCTATCATTAGATACTTGTCAACAGTTTTCGATAAAAAAATTAAAATAAATCAAAATAAATTAAAATGTAAAATGTAAATGTCGAAATTTGTACTTATAAAATAGGAATTATATTGAAATAAAAAGTATATATTGTTAGTAGATAATTTGTAGGAGGGTTAAAATGGCAAGAATAGATGTAATAAAAGAAAATATTCAATTTGAGCAGTTATTAAATGAGAGCAATACAACAGCAATGTTGAATGAAGAATATTTAATACCTGATACACATCCAGATGTAGAAGAGGTTTTAATGGTAGATGCAAAGCCCATTGTGACTTCAAAAGATATTACAGGAGATAAAGTAGTTATAGAAGGGAAAATTGAGTATAATGTACTGTATTTAGCTAGAGAAGATAGCTTAGTTGTTTGCTCGGTGAATTATTCACAAAAATTTTCTAATGCATTAGATTTAGAAGAAGGAGAACATAAGGTAATCTGTGAAGTGGATTGCAGAGTGGAACATATTGAAGCAAAAATTATAAATGAAAGAAAAGTTTCAATTGATGGGGTTATGAATATCAATTGGGAAAAATATAAAGAGAAAGAAATAGAGCTTATAAAAGATGTTGAATCAGAAGAAAATGTAGAAATGCTGAAAAAGAATGAATGTGTAAATAAAACAAAGTTAGATGAATTATTAGAGATAATAGGTAAATCAGTATTAAGAGTTAGTATGGATAAGCCACAAATATCTAAAATATTGAAATCGGAAATTACATTACAGAAGAAAGAAACTAAAATAGGTGAGGAAAAAGTTTATTGCGGATGTTATTGTAAAGTAAATATTTTATACTTAGGAAATGAAGGTAAGGAAGTATATCATTTAGATGATAATGTATATATTTCAAAAGAGTTATTAGCACCAGATGTGACACCAGATATGGATATTAGCACAAAAATGGAGTTAACAGGAAAGAATATAAATATTGAAGAAGATGATTTAGGTGAATCTAGAATAGTTAACATTGAATTTAAGGTTTCTTGTGGAGTGAAAGTATTCTCAAAAGAAAGTTTAGAAGTCATTATTGATGCATACTCACCAAATTTTCCAGTTGAGGTTAAAAAAGATAATTGTGAAATGGGAATGATCCATGGTATATACAATAATGAAACAACAGTTAAAGATAATATCTATATAAAAGAAGATGATTTGAAGCCAGAAAGTATAATAACATCAGCAGGAAATATTATAATAACAGATAAAATTGTTGTAAGTGATAGAGTATCTATAGAAGGATATTTAAAAGTATGTGTTGTTTATAAAACGGGAGATGCAGAAAAGTATTTAGCAAAAGTTGATGGAGATATTCCCTTTACAGCGACTATGGAAACAATGGGAAGTAAAAAGGGAATGCATATTATAGCTAATGCTTGTATTGAAGATTTAAATGTAATTATAGAGGCTAATACAATAGCTGTAAAAGCAAATTTACAAGTGAATGCAAAAGTATTATTTGAAGTAAGTAAAGAAATAGTAAATGATATAAAAGAGACAGAAGACGAAAAGCCGGAGAAGAAAGCTAGTATTACAATTTATGTTATAGGTGAAAATGATAAACTTTGGGATTTAGCTAAAAAATATAAAACAACAACAGAAAAAATAAAGAAAATGAATGATATGAATGATGAAGATGAGCTTGTTTGTGGAGAGAAACTTTTAATTCCTGGAAGAATAAGCTAGTAATGGCGGGGCTATATAATATAGCCTCGCTTTTATTATAGAAAAATGTATAAATGACAAAAGATATGGTGATAATAATAAACGCGTAAAGCGAGGTGAGTAATTAATGGATAAAATGCTAAAAAATAAATTGATAATAATTGGCGGAGCTGAGGATAAAAAAGGAAGCAAAGAAATTTTAAAAGAAGTTTGTAGTGAAATAAATAAAGAGAAGGACTTATTGATAGTAATAACAGTAGCATCAGAATTACAAAAGATAGTAGGAGATGATTATCTAAAAGTATTTAAAGAGTTAGGTGTAAAGAATATTGAGATATTGAAGATTGAAAGTAGAGAAGATGCAAATAAAATTGAAAGTACAAAAATTATAGAGGAATCAAAGCTTATTTTCTTTACAGGTGGAGATCAGTTAAGAGTAACAAGTATTTTAGGTGGTACGAAAATAAGTGATGTGATTTTAAATAGAAAAGGAAAAATTTTAGTTGGTACATCAGCAGGGGCATCCATTATGAGCGAAACTATGATAGTTCAAGGAAGAGATAAGGAATCACCTAAGAAAAATAGTATAACAATGGCGCCGGGGTTAGGGTTTATTAAGAATGTAGTTATAGATCAACATTTTGCACAAAGAGGAAGACTTGGAAGGCTTTTAACAGCAGTAGCAGAAAATCCAGGTATGCTAGGTGTTGGAATAGATGAAAATACAGCAATTGTTGTGCAAGATGAATTCATAAATGTGATAGGAGAAGGTGGAGTATATATCATTGATGGAAATGAGATAAATTATACGAATATATCAGCACAAGATATAGATAAAGTACTTAGTATATTTAATGTGAAATTACATGTATTAATAAATAAAAATATGTTTGATCTTAAAAATAGGGTACCTTTTAAGGAGGAAAAATAAAAAATGAAGATAATAAGCAAAAGAGTATATAGAGGGAAAAACATATACACTAGAAAAAAATGCATAAGACTTGATGTAGATTTAGAGGGATATAAAGATATTCCTAGCAAAGAAATAAATGGATTTAACAAAAAGATAGTGGAGTATATACCAGAGCTTAAGAGCCATAGATGTGGAATAGATGTAGATGGTGGATTTTTAATAAGACTAGAAGAAGGAACGTATTTAGCACATATTTGTGAACATATAATAATAAGTCTTCAAAATAGATTGGGAATAGAAATATCTTATGGTAAGGCAAGAGAGATAAAGAATGATCATTATTATATAATTTTTCAATATTGGTATGAAAGAGTTGGATTAGAGATTGGAAAATTAGCGGTAGATATTATCAATAGTTTAATAGATGAAGAGGAAATTGATATTCAGAAAAGACTAGAAATAATAAAAGAAATAAAAAATTATGAAGAGGTAGGCCCAAGTACAAAAGCTATAATTGAGGGAGCTAAAAAATTTGATTTACCAGTATTTGAAATAGAAGCTTCAGGATATTATCAAATTGGATATGGTAAATCTAGAAAAATAATATCAGCAACTATAAGTAACTATACAAGTTGTCTAAGTGTGGATATAGCTTGTGATAAATTTCTTGCAAAACAAATTTTAGAGATTCAAAATATTCCTGTTGGAAGAATTGGTAAGGTAAGAAATGTTATAGAGCTTTTGAAAGAAGGAGAAAGAATAGGGTATCCATTAGTTTTAAAGCCGCAATATGGAAATCAAGGGAAAGGTGTTATTTTAAATATTAAAAATGAAAAAGAACTTTTAGAAGCATATAAAGAAGCTATAAAGGTATCAAAAGAAATAATACTAGAAGAGTTTTATGAGGGTAGAGATTATAGAGTATGTATTGTAAATAATAAAGTTGTGGCAGTATCACTAAGAAGGCCACCATCAGTTATAGGAAATGGCATAGACACAATACAAAAGCTTATAGAAGAGATTAATAAAGATCCAAAAAGAGGTGAGGATCATGAGAAGCCATTAACTAAAATAAAAATTGATGAAGAGGTTTTATCTAAAATTAGAGAGAATGGATATTCTTTAGATAGTGTTTTAGAGTTTGATAAAGAGCTGTATCTTAGAAGAAATGCAAATATAAGTACTGGAGGAACCGCAAAAGATGTTACAGAAGAAATTTCTGAAGAGAACAAAGAGTTATTAATAAGAGCATCTAAAGCAATTGGTTTAGATATTTGTGGTATAGATATATGTATAAATGATATTAGATTACCTTTAAAGGAAAATGGAATTATAGTTGAGGTTAATGCAGCTCCAGGAATAAGAATGCATCATCATCCATCAGAGGGAGAAAAAAGAGATGTTGGTTTAGAGATTGTAAACTATTTATATAATGATAAACCTTGGAATATTCCAGTAATATCAATAACAGGAACGAACGGAAAAACAACAACAACAAGATTAATAGCCCATGTTTTGAAAATGATGGGAAAAGTTGTTGGAATGACATCCACAGAAGGAATTTATATAAATGATACATGTATTGATATTGGTGATGATACTGGATATGAAAGTGCTAGAAGTATTTTGATGAACAATGAAGTTGATGTAGCAGTATTAGAAACAGCAAGAGGGGGAATGATAAGGAAAGGGCTTGCTTATGATTTAGCTGATGTTGGAGTATTAACTAATATTACAGGAGATCATTTAGGATTAGACGAGGTTGATACAATAGAAGATTTAGCTTTTGTAAAGTCATTAGTGTTAGAAGAAGTGAAAAAAGATGGGTATGCTGTTATTAATGCAGATGACTATTGGAGCACGACTATATTAAATAGAGTAAAAAGTAAGAAGATATTTTTCTCTAAAGATAAAGAAAATAAACTTTTAAAAGAGAATATATTAAGAGGTGGAATTTCAGTATTTATTGATAATGAATATATAAGTGTAGTTAATAATAGTAGAAAATATGATGTAATAAAAATAGACGAAATTCCAATAACTTTAAATGGGAAAATAGAATTTAATATAGAAAATTCATTAGCAGCTTGTGCTGCACTTGTAGGAATTGGTATAGACTACTGCATGATAGGAAAAGGATTTAAAACATTTGCTTTAGATAGTAATTATAATGCAGGAAGATTTAATATGTATGAAGTTCTTGGAAGAACTATAATACTTGATTATGGACATAATCAAGAAGGATATAGAGGTGTTTTTTCAGCAGTAGAAAAGTTAGAGAAAAATAGAGTTATAGGAGTAGTTGGAATAGCAGGAGATAGGATGAATGAGATGGGAGTTGAAATTGGGAAAATTTGTGGAGAGTTTTTAGATATTACAATTGTTAAAGAAGACTATGATAGAAGAGGTAGAGAAGCGGGAGATATGGCGAACATTATTTACTCAGGTATAGAAAAAGGTGAGAAAGAAATTATAATTGATGAAAGAGCTGCAATGAGAAGAGCTCTTGATATAAGTAAAGAAGGAGATTTAATAGTAGTTTTCTATGAAGATAGAAAAAAGCTTTTAGAGGTAATAGAGAAATATGAAAGAGAAATAATAGAAATTGAGGCTACAAAATAGGGAGAGTCAAGATAATTTTGACTCTCTTTAAAAATAGACATCTAGATTTTCCTATGATAAAATTATGAGTAATATTTACTCTAATTAAGGGAAGGGGAATAGTATGAAGATAAAAGCACATGCTAAGATAAATATTTCGCTTGATATTGTAGGAAAAAAGGAAAATGGATATCATTTATTAAGAATGATTATGCAAAGTATAGATTTATATGATGATATTATAGTAGATAGAGCAAAGCGTGGAATAAATATATCATGTAATAAGCCTTATGTTCCGAATGATGAAAGAAATTTAGCATATAAAGCAGCAAAACTTTTTATGGAAACCTATAAAATAAACTCAGGGGTTAACATAATGATAAGAAAAAATATACCAGTATGTGCAGGACTTGCAGGTGGAAGTACTGATGGAGCAGCTGTATTAAAATTGATGAATAAATTATTTAATGTTAATGCAAGTGATGAGGAATTAATGAAGTTAGGTGTGAAGTTAGGTGCAGATGTTCCATATTGTATAAAAGGTGGAACTGCATTATGTGAAGGAATTGGGGAGGAAGTGACTGAACTAAAAGGATTTAAAGATAAAATTTTAGTATTAGTAAAACCTAGTTTTGGAGTATCAACTAAGGCTGTATATGAAGAATTTGATATAAAGAGAGCTATATTTCATCCAAAAACTGAAGAGCTCATAAAGGCAATGGAAAAAGATGATTTAAGGTTTGTGTCAAGAAATATGAAAAATCTTTTAGAAAATGTAACATTGAGAAAGCATAATGAAATAATCAAGATAAAAGAGAGTATGATAAGAATGGGTTCTATAGGGGCTATGATGAGTGGAAGTGGTCCTACAGTATTTGCATTTTTTGATGATATGCTTAAGGCACAATATTGTTATGAAAATATGAAGAAAAGATATAAAGATGTTTTTATAACAAGAACAATATAAAAAATATATAAATAGTGAATAAAACCTCTGATAATGGTAATAATTAAAACTATTAAAGGAGGTTTTTGTTTTATGAAGAAGTTAGTAGTTATTATTTTAAGTGTTATAGGAATAGGTTTATTTATAGGAAATAAAAGTGAAGGTATAGAGAATGAAGGTATTACTTATAGTTATAGTGACATTAAGGACAAGCTTATAAGATTTCATGTTTTAGCAAATAGTGACTCAAATGAAGATCAAGAATTAAAAATGAAAGTTAAAAATGAAGTTATAAAATATATGGATCCAATATTAAAAAAATCAAAAAGTCTAGATATGACAAGGAATTTATTAAAAGAAAATGAAAGTAAAATTATAGATATAGCAGAAGTTGTTATAAAAGAAGAAGGGTATGAGTATTCAGTAAAAATTGAGTTTAAAAAAGAAAACTTTCCAGAAAAAATATATGGAAATATTATATTGCCACAAGGAGAGTATGAAGCTTTCAGGATTTTAATTGGTGATTATAAAGGTGAAAACTGGTGGTGTGTTATGTTTCCACCTTTATGTTTTACTGATGTAACAAAAGGAGAAATCTCATATGAAGAAACAGAAGAAAAGATGAAAGAGTCGTTAGGAGAAGGAGTTGTATATGAAGAAGAAAAGGTAGAATATGGAATAAAACTATTTGAGATTTTAGAACAAATATTTTAAAATTCAAAAAAGACTTGATAAAAATCTGTAATAATCATAAACTTTAACTTGAAGTTTAAAAAGAATAAGTAAATTTTTATATAGATTATTAGGAGGATGAAACAGTATGACTAGAGCATTAGCAATGGTATCAGGTGGATTAGATAGTATATTAGCAGCAAAATTAATAAAGGATCAAGGGATAGATGTAATAGGAGTATGCTTTAAATCATATTTCTTTAATGAAGAAAATGCTAAAAGAATGACAGCTCAAATTGGAATACCATTAGAGGTAGTTAACTTCTCAGGAGAGCATTTTGAAATGGTTAAAAATCCAAAGCATGGATGGGGGAAAAATATGAATCCATGTATAGATTGTCATGCAATGATGATGAGATATTCAGGAGAGTTATTAGAGAAATTTGATGCAGACTTTATAATTACAGGAGAAGTTTTAAATCAAAGACCTATGTCTCAAAATAAGCAGGCTTTAAGTAAGGTTAAGAAGGAGTCTGGAATAGGTGAAAAAATATTAAGACCTTTATGTGCTCAAAACTTAGAGGAAACTGAAATGGAGAAATCAGGTTTAGTAGATAGAAGTAAGCTTTTAAAGATTTCAGGAAGAAGCAGAAAGCCACAAATGGCACTTGCAGAAGAATGGGGAATAACAGATTATCCATCACCAGCTGGAGGATGTAGGTTAACAGAACCAAACTTCTCTTTAAGATTAAGAGAAACTTTAGATAGACAGGGTGATGCAACTGAAAAAGAAATTGAGTTATTAAGATATGGCAGACATTTTGTATCTGAAAATGGAAAAACTATAATAGTTACAAGAACAAAAGAAGAAGGAGATGCAATAAAAGAATTACTTTCAAAAGAAGATACAGTTATGTATCCTATAAGTCATAATGGAGCAATGGTAATTATAAGTGGAGAAGCTGGTAAGGATGATTTAGATCTTGCAGCTAAAATTGCAGGTAGATATAGTAAAGGGAAGGATGAGGAAGTTGTAGAAGTTTCTTATGGAAAGTTTAAATCACAGTTTGATGGAAATATAAAAATTAAACCAGCAACAGATGAGGAAATTGAAAAATATATAGTACAAATGAAGTAGGAGGCTTAGAATATGGAAAAGAATGCTATTATAAAAATAATTAGTAATGCCACTATGGAAAATGATGAATTAATAGAGGTTTTAACACAAGGAAAATATAAATTAGAAGATAATATATATAAAGCAGTTTATAGTGAAACAGAACTTTCAGGAATGAAGGGGACAGAAACTAGTTTAGTTATAGAAGATGATATTGTAACATTAGAGAGAGTAGGAAGCACTAGCACAAAGATGGTGTTTAAGAAGAATGAGATAACAGTAGCATTATATAATACACCTTATGGAATGTTAGAACTTGAAATACTTACGAAAAACTTAGAAAAAGAAGTTAATGAAAATGGTGGAAATGTCCTTATTGAATATGAAATGAGAGTTATAGGACAAGAGCCGTTTCAAACAAAAATAAATTTACAAATAGAAGCAAAATAAATTTTTTGCATAATGAAAGCTATAAGATTAATTTAAGATCTTATAGTTTTTTTTTAAAGAAAATAAAAAAATCCTATTTATTAATAAAATAAGACTAGAAATAAAATATTCTATATGATAACATAGTGTCTATGTTATAAAAATTTAAACACAAATAACCCACTATTTATTTAGCGGGGTAATATCTATTATATAGTTTATTTTAATGAATGTCAACAAAAAGATGAAAATAAGGAGGGTTTTAAAAATGAAGCAAACAAAATATGTATTTGTAACAGGAGGGGTTGTTTCAGCTTTAGGAAAAGGAATAACAGCAGCTTCACTTGGTAGATTATTAAAAAATAGAGGGGTTAAAGTATCGATACAAAAATTTGATCCTTATTTAAATATAGATCCTGGTACAATGAGTCCATACCAACATGGAGAAGTTTTTGTTACTGATGATGGCGCAGAGACAGATTTAGATTTAGGTCATTATGAAAGATTTATAGATGAAAATTTAAGTCAAAATAGTAATATCACAACAGGAAGAATATATTGGTCAGTAATTTCTAAGGAAAGAAGAGGAGAATATCTTGGTGGAACAGTTCAAGTTATCCCTCATATAACAAATGCGATAAAAGACAAGATTTATAGCGTATCCAAAGAGAGAGAGGTAGATGTTGTTATTACTGAAATTGGAGGAACTGTTGGAGATATTGAATCACAACCATTTTTAGAAGCTATAAGGCAAGTAAGAAGTGAGGTTGGAGGAGAGAATGTTTGCTTCATTCACGTAACATTAGTACCTTATTTAGGAAAAGCTGGAGAGCTTAAAACAAAACCAACACAACATTCAGTTAAAGAACTAAGAAGTATAGGTATACAACCAGATATAATAGTGTGTAGATCGGAAAAAGAATTATCAAATGATATAAAAAATAAGATAGGATTATTTTGTAATATTGAAGGAAATGCAGTTATACAAAACTTAGATGCAGACTGTCTTTATGAAGTACCATTACTATTACATGATGAGGAATTAGATAATCTTGTATGTGAAAAATTACATTTAGGATGTAAGGATATAGATAATACTGAATGGATTAATATGGTTAATAAGATAAAAGGTCTTAAAGAAGAAGTTACTATATCTTTAGTTGGAAAATATGTTGAGTTACATGATGCATATATTTCAGTAGTTGAAGCTTTAAGTCATGGTGGATTAGATAATAATGTTAAAGTAAAAATTAATTGGATAAATTCAGAAGACCTTGAAAGCATGGATGTAAATAAAGTTCTTAAAGATTCAGATGGAATATTAGTTCCAGGTGGATTTGGTGATAGAGGAGTAGAAGGAAAAATTGAGGCTATAAGGTGGGCTAGAGAAAATAAGGTGCCTTTTCTTGGAATTTGTTTAGGGATGCAGTGTGCAGTAATTGAGTTTGCTAGAAATGTATTAGGTCTTGAGGGGGCGCATAGCTCAGAATTAAATCCAAATACAAAGTACCCTGTTATTGATTTAATGTCAGATCAAAAAGATATAGAAGATTTAGGTGGAACAATGAGACTTGGTCTATATCCTTGTAGATTAGATGAAGAAACAGAGAGTTATAATTTATATAAAGATGAAGTTATATATGAAAGACATAGACATAGATATGAATTTAATAATGAATATAGAACAAGAATCTCAGAAGCAGGAATGAAAATTGCAGGGACTAGTCCTGATAAAAAATTAGTAGAAATAGTAGAAATATTAGACCATCCTTGGTTTGTTGCATCACAATTTCATCCAGAACTTAAATCAAGACCAAATAGACCACATCCTTTATTTGTAGGATTTATAAAAGCTGTAAAAGAAAATAAGAATAAATAATTATGAAAATGGATATTCTTTAAAATAGAGAATGTCCATTTTGATTTTTATTAAACTTGCAAAAAGTATCTAAATAAAGGATAATATAATAAATGTCTTGTAATTCTAATATTCTTATTAAAAATCCCAATTTAAATAAATACATAAATTATGGAGGTGTAACTTTGACTAAAGAAGTTTACAAAGAAATGACCTTAGCAAAATTAAAAGAAATAGCTAAGGAGTTAGAAATAAAAAATATATCTAAATTTAAAAAAGATGAGTTAATTGATGAGATTTTGAAAGTTAAATTATCTAATAATGATAAAAATGAAGAGACTACTACAAAACAAGGTGTAGTATTAAGAGAGAAAATAGCACCGAAGCAGAGAGAAACTGGAGTATATAGTAATTCAGGAAATAATAATTACTCAAATAATAGTGGCTATCAAAACAATCATAATGGAAATAATAATTACTCAAATCATAATAGAACAAATGATGGTTTTTCTTCTGATGTTCAAACAGTTTCAGGAATATTAGAAATACAAGAAAATAATAGCTTTGGATTTTTAAGAGGAGAAAACTATTTAAGTAGTAGTGGAGATATATATGTATCACCAGCACAAATAAGAAGATTTAATTTATCAACTGGAGATATGCTTGTAGGGAAAGCTAGAGAAGCAAAAGAGGGTGAGAAGTTTAAAGCATTAATTTATGTTGACAAAGTAAATGATGAAAGTCCTGAAAAAGCTATAAGAAGAACTAGATTTGAAAAGCTTACCCCAATATATCCTACGGAAAGAATAAAATTAGAAGGTAAGATGGAAGATTTATCAACTAGATTAATGGATATAATTTGTCCAATTGGAAAAGGACAAAGAGGAATAATAGTTGCACCACCAAAGGCAGGGAAAACAACACTTTTAAAGACAGTAGCTCAAAACATAAGTGAAAATGCACCGGATGTAAAAATAATAGTATTATTAATAGACGAGAGACCAGAAGAAGTAACGGATATGCAAAGGTCTATACAGGGAGAGGTTATATATTCAACTTTTGATGAAGAGCCACAAAATCATGCTAAAGTTGCACAAATGGTTCTAGAAAGAGGAAAAAGAATGGTTGAGCAAGGACAAGATGTAATAATTCTTTTAGATAGCTTAACAAGACTTTCAAGAGCATATAATTTAACTATAACACCAACAGGAAGAACTCTTTCAGGAGGACTAGATCCAGGTGCTTTAATAATGCCTAAAAAATTCTTTGGTGCAGCAAGAAATATTGAAGAAGGTGGAAGTCTTACAATACTTGCAACTGCTTTAGTAGATACAGGATCAAGAATGGATGATATGATTTTTGAAGAATTTAAAGGGACAGGAAATATGGAAGTTCATTTAGATAGAAGACTTCAAGAGAGAAGGATATTCCCAGCTATTGACATTTATAAATCGGGAACTAGAAAAGAAGATTTACTATTAACACCAGAGGAACGTGATGTTTCATATAATATAAGAAAAACTATGTATGCAGATGGAAATGGTGATAATGTAACAGAAAACTTATTAAAAATACTTTCAAAAACAAAAAACAATGCGGAATTTGTTCAAGTTTTTGGGAAAATAAGCAAATAATAAAGTGATACAAGAAAAATCTTGTATCACTTTATTAATTTAGAAGATACTTCAACAACTTTATCAATTGAATAAGTTGAAGTTAGACCATTAATATTTTTCTTTAATTCCATAAGTTTATCAGGATTATCAATTAAAGAATCTATTAGAGAATTAACTTCATTAATATGGTCGAGCTTTAATGAAAGATTATTTGATGTTAAAAATCTAGCATTATCAGTTTCTTGACCTGGTATAACAAATGGGATTACTAGTGGTAAATCTTTAACTAATGATTCAGTAACTGTTAATCCTCCAGGTTTTGAAATTAATATATCAGAATATTCCATAAAATAATTAATATCTTTTGAAAATCCAATTATATGAATTTTTTTATCTTTAAATTCTTTATTAAGATGTAATTCTAAATTCTTTTTTAGTTCTTTATTATTTCCGCATATAACAGTAACTCTAAGCTTATGTTTATTCTTTAAAAGTTCTTCTACGACTAAAGAGATACTATCAAGCCCCATACTTCCACTCATAAGTAAAATATTAAAATAATCATCATTTTTTAAACTTTCTACATTAGGATCAGTATGGAAAAATTCTTTCTTTATAGGAATACCTAAAGGATATATAATTTCAGGTTTTATTCCATCAGATATAAGATATTTTTTAGTGAAATTGCTACCAGTTATATAAAGGTCAGTTTTATGACTAATATATGTATAGTGAGCTTTGAAATCAGTTACAATTGATACAAACGGTGCATTGATCCCCATTCTTTTTAGACCTGCAATTAAGCAAATACTAAGTGGGTGAGTAGTAACAATTAAATCAGGTTTTTCAGACTGTATTACGTTGAATAACCTTCTTTTTACAAATGTAAAAAATAAGGCTAAGGTTTTATTAGCTAAAGCATTATTAGTAATACGATAAAATAGTCCATAAGCTAGTGGAAATTTCATAGCTGAAACTTCGTAAGAACCAACAACTAATGAAAGTAGAAGCTTACTACTGCCTTCTAAAAAGTCATGTCTTGATGTTTGAAACCCCTTTTCTCTAAAAGCATCATCTAATGAGCTAGCAGCTTGATTATGGCCTTGGCCAGTTGAAGCAGATAAGATTAAAACTTTTTTCATTTAAATTCACTCGCTTTGTATAAAATTATTAATTAAATCTTTAAAAAGATATATGAAAACATGTACACACATAAGAAAAATGGGAAAGACAAAGTCTTTCCCTAAATTTCTTATTTGTTAAGGTTGAATCTCTTGTTGAATTTATCAACTCTTCCACCAACATCAACGATTTTTTGCTTACCAGTGAAGAATGGGTGGCATTTTGAACATATTTCTACTTTTAATTCAGGTTTAACAGAACCAGTTATAAAAGTGTTTCCACATGCACACTTAACCACAGCATCATGATGGTATTCTGGATGTATGCCTTGTTTCATATTTTTCACCTCTTTTTAATAATATTCTTAAATTAACTATTTGAGTATAGCATACGAGTGTATACTCGTCAATAAGTGAGACAATGGAAAAATATTTTTTGTTATAAATTTATAGAAATGATATAATCAAAATTACATAACATAAAGATAGAGGGAGAGATAAAAAAGTGAGTAAATTATATTTCAGATATGGGGCTATGAACTCAGGAAAATCAACACATTTAATGCAAGTTGCATACAATTATGAAGAGAGAGGAATGAGAATTGTTTTAATAAAACCTTTTACAGATACAAAGGGGGGAAATAAACTTGTTTCAAGATTAGGAGTTTCTAGAGATGTTGATTATGTGATTAAAGAAAATAATAATATAGTAGAGATAATAGGGGAAGATATAAAAGAAAAAGGAAAATTAAATTGTATATTAGTAGATGAAGTACAATTTTTAAAAGCATATCAAATAGACCAATTATTTGAAATAGCAGTAAAACATAATGTACCGATTATATGTTATGGATTAAGAACAGATTTTAAAATGAATGGATTTGAAGGTAGTGAAAGACTTTTACTTATTGCACACAGTATAGAGGAAATGAAAACTATTTGTAAGTGTGGAAATAAAGCTGTTGTAAATGCAAGAATGATAAATGGTAAGTTTGTTTTCGAAGGTGAACAGGTTGCCATAGATAATAATGATGATGTTCAATATGAATCATTATGTGGAAATTGTTACTTTAAGTTTAAAGAAATGTAATAAAAAAGAATAAGGGGGGTAGGGGATTGAGAAAATGTGATGTTGGAGGTCAAGCTGTATTAGAAGGTGTTATGATGAGAGGCACTAAGGGAATAGCTACAGCAGTAAGGATTGATAGTAGTAAGATAGAAGTAGATATGAAATATACAGGTCCAATTGCTAAAAAACATAAAATGTTAAATATTCCATTTTTGAGAGGAATATTTATATTAATTGATTCTTTAGTACAGGGCATTAAGGCATTAAATTATTCAGCAAGTTTTTTTGAGGATTGCGAGGAATCTAAAATTGAAGATTTTCTTCGTAGAAAATTTGGAGATAAATCAAATGATATAATAATTGGTTTCACAATATTTCTATCATTAATAATGTCAGCTATAATATTTTTAGCAATACCTACAGCAATAGCATCTTTGTTTAAAGTTTTTGGATTTGGAGATATAACTTTAAATATAATTGAAGCTATAATAAGGATAGGGATACTTATAGGGTATATGTATGGTATAGGAAAGCTTGATGATATAAATAGATTGTTTCAATATCATGGTGCAGAACATAAGACTATATTCTGTTATGAAAATGAAGAAAAATTAACTGTAGAAAATGTAAGGAGATATTCAAGATTCCATCCAAGATGTGGAACTAATTTTATATTTTTAGTAATGCTTGTAAGTATAATTTTATTTACTGTTACTGGATGGGGTGGATTTTTTCAAAGATTAATTTTAAGAATTATATTAATTCCATTTGTATCTGGAATTAGTTATGAAATAATAAAATGGCTTGGTAAGAATGAAAATTCTTTAGCTAAAATTATTGCAACGCCAGGATTAAAACTTCAAAAATTAACTACAAGAGAGCCAAACGATAAGCAAATAGAGGTGGCTATAAAAGCATTAAAAACGGCAGAAGGAATACCGGAGGATAAAAAGATGATTTTAGATTTAATAAATCTAGGAACTAAAAAATTGGAAAAAGAAGGTATAGAAACATCAAGACTTGACGCAACATTATTATTAGGAAAAGTACTAGACAAAGATAGATTATATTTACTTATGAATGGAGAGGAAGAAGTAAGCCATTCAGATGAAAAAGTTTATTTTTCGTTGATTAAGGAAAGAATGAAAAAGAAGCCTATGCAATATATTTTAGGATATGTAGAATTTATGGGGATTACATTAAATATTCAAGAAGGAGTATTAGTTCCTAGAAGAGATACAGAAGTTTTAGTAGAAAGAGTTTTAGAGGAAATTGAGGAAAATTCAACTATAGCAGTATGTGATCTTTGTTCAGGAAGTGGTGCAATTGGAATAGCGCTTGCAGAGTTTAGAAAAAATATAAGTGTAGATGAAATTGATTATTATGATGTACCAGAAAAAATGACAAAAGAAAATATAGAAAAACTTAATTTAGAAGATAGAGTAAAATTTGTAAAAAGTGATCTTTTAGAAGAAGTCATTAAAGAAGGAAAAAAATATGAAATATTAGTTTCAAATCCACCATATATAAAGGAAGAAGAAATAGAAGGCTTGATGGACGATGTTAGAAATTATGAGCCTCATACAGCTCTAAGTGGTGGAGATGATGGTCTTATGTTTTATAGAAAAATTATAGAGCAAAGTCTTGATGTGTTAAAAGATAATGGAATACTAGCTTTTGAGATTGGTCATGACCAAGGAGAAGATGTAAAAAACCTTATGGAGAATGTAGGGTATAAGGGCGTTGAAGTTATAAAAGACTTAGCATCTTTAGATAGGGTTGTAATTGGGAAGTATTTTGTTGAAAATTAAAGAGAATTTGTGATATAATTAAAGAATATGAAAAAAAATAGTACGGAGTGAGAAAATATGTTATTAGATAAATTAGCATTTACAGAGAATAAATATGATGAACTTTCAGTAAAAATCAGTGATCCGTCAATTATGGCAAATCAAGCTGAGTGGAGAAAGTTATGTAAGGAACATGCAGAATTAGAAATATTAGTTGGTGTTTATAGAGATTATAAAGCTACATTAGAAGCATTAGATGATAATAAAATGATGCTTGAAGAAGAATCAGATAGAGAAATGAGAGAAATGCTTCATGAGGAAATCAATGAATTAACAGAAAAAAGAGATAGATTAGAAAATGAAATTCAAATATTACTTTTACCTAAAGATCCTAATGATGATAAAAACGTATTTGTTGAAATCAGAGCAGGTGCAGGTGGAGATGAAGCAGCATTATTTGCAGCAAATCTTTTCAGAATGTATACAAGATATGCAGAAAGTAATAGATGGACTGTTGAACTTATGGATGCAAATGAAACTGGAATTGGTGGATTTAAAGAGGTTGTATTTATGATTAAAGGTCAAGGTGCATACTCAAAACTTAAATATGAAAGTGGAGTTCACAGAGTTCAAAGGGTTCCAGACACAGAATCAAGTGGTAGAATTCATACATCAACTGCTACAGTTGCAGTACTTCCAGAAGTTGATGATGTTGAAGTTGAAGTTAATGATAAAGATATTAAATTTGATGTATTTAGGGCATCAGGTAATGGAGGACAATGTGTAAATACAACTGACTCAGCTGTAAGACTTACACATATTCCAACAGGAATAGTTATTTCATGTCAAGATGAAAAATCACAGCTTAAGAATAAAGAGAAAGCTATGAAAGTATTAAGAGCAAGATTATATGAATTAGCTGAAGAAGAAAGAAGAGCTGGAATTGCAGAAGATAGAAAATCACAAGTTGGTACTGGAGATAGAAGTGAGAGAATAAGAACTTATAACTATCCACAAGGAAGAATAACAGACCATAGAATAGGATTAACTCTTTATAAGTTAGATACATTCTTAAATGGAGATATTGAAGAAGTATTAACAGCACTTATAACTGCAGATCAAGCAGAAAAAATGAAACTTATGGGAAATACAGCACAATAATAAGTATTTAAACATAGAAATCAAAGGTGAATTAGCAAAATTATGCTATTCACCTTTAGTTATAGAAAAACAAAAGGGAGAGGGCTCTTAAATGGATATAAATAAAGCATTAAGGGTAGAAAAAAGACGGGGAGAAAGATTTTATATTTTAATGGTAGCATTAGCAATTCTTTTACCGGCATCATTATGGTTAACTGGAATAAAAGAAGGATTTTTTATAGCTTATGTAATTGGAATGGAGCTTCTTATAGGTCTTGCAATATTAAAAAGAGTTGATAGATATAAAATAGAATATGAGTATAAAAATAATAAGTTAATTTTTAAATGTGGAGTATTTGGAAAGAAAAATTTAATATTATGTGATCAAGTAGCGGTAGTTCATACAGAAGGAATAGAAGATGATGTAAAATTGATTATTATAAGCACAATAAAATTTAGAAATAGTAGACTTAAGCCAGTAGTTGAAGGACTTTTTAAGAAATATCCTAAAATAAGTCATGAATATAGGAAAGTTATAAATATAAATCCAGAGAATAAGTACTATTATTTGATAATAAAAAAAGGTGGACTTAAAAAATATCCATTGCTAGGTGATATTTATACATATTGTGCTAAAGCATCATATACAGAGGAAGCTATCCAAAGTATAAAAATAGCTAGAGGTTATACAATAGACTAAGAAGGAAGTGGAAAAGAAAATGAAAACTGAAGTCTATGTTTTAAATGGAGTAAATGATAAAGAGAAAATAAAAGAAGCTGCAGAGTGTATCAAAAATGATGGAATAGTAGCTTTTCCAACAGAAACAGTATATGGACTTGGAGCAAATGCTTTAAAAGGAAATTGTGTGAAAAAAATATTTGAAGCAAAAGGAAGGCCGCAAGACAACCCATTGATTATTCATGTAGCATCAAAGGATATTAGTAGGTATGTTAAAAATGTACCTGAGATAGCTGGGAAATTAATAGATAAATTTTGGCCAGGGCCATTAACTCTTATATTAGCGAAAAAAGATATAGTGCCTATGGAGACAAGCGCAAACTTAAATACTATAGGAATCAGAATGCCTGATAATAAAGTAGCCTTAGAACTTATTAAAGAATCAGGAGTTCCAATAGCAGCACCATCTGCAAATATTAGTGGAAGACCAAGTCCTACAACTTTAGAAGTTTGTGTTGAAGATTTAGATGGTAAGGTTGATTATATAATAGGTGGAGAAAAGTGTGATGTAGGACTTGAATCTACAATTGTAGATTGTACTGTAAATCCACCAATAGTTTTAAGGCCAGGTGGATTAACTTTAGAAATGTTAAAAGAGGTAGATGAGAACATAATTATAGATAAAGGGCTTTTAAATAATAGTGAAGAATTTAAGCCGAAAGCACCAGGCATGAAGTATAGACATTATGCGCCAAATGCAAAACTTAAAATAATTATGGGAAATCGTGAAAAAACTATTGAAAAAATAAGAAAAATGGTACACAATTATAAAGATGAAGGGAAGAGGGTTGGAATACTCTTAGCAACAGAATCAAAAGGTAGCTATGATTTAGGAGAGCAGATAGTAATTGGTAGCTATAATGATTTAAATGAAGTTGCAAGTAATCTATTTGAAGCATTAAGAAAGTTTAATGAAATTGGTGTTGATATAATCCTTGCAGAAGGTTTTGAAGAAAAAGGATTAGGAATTGCCATAATGAATAGATTAAATAAAGCAGCTGGGTATGATATTATTAATGTTTAATTAAAGGAGAAGTAAAAATGAAAAATTTAATTTTTAGCAAGAATAATAGAATACAAAAAAATTTAAATAAAAATTTAAGAGGGATAGTTGTCCTGTTTTACTGATATATGAAAGAAAGAAGAAGATATAATATATGTTATATTTACTACTTTCTTTTTTTATATACATAATATAAATTTTGGAGGTAAAGGTTATGAAAATTGCATTAGGTTCAGACCATGGCGGTTTTGAGTTAAAAAACGAAATAATTAAACATTTGAAAGAAAAAGGATATGAAGTTAAGGATTTTGGTCCAATGACAAATGATTCATGTGATTATCCAGACTATGCACTTCCAGTAGCAGAAGCAGTTAAGGCAAAGGAATTTGATTTTGGAATATTGGTATGTGGAACTGGAATAGGAATTAGTTTAGCTGCTAATAAAGTACCTGGAATTAGAGCAGCACTTTGTAGTGATACATTTAGTGCACATGCAACAAGACAACATAATAACGCTAATATTCTAGCGATGGGACAAAGAGTTGTAGGAGCAGGACTTGCATTAGATATAGTAGATACATTTTTAAATGCAGAGTTTGAAGGTGGAAGACACCAAGGTAGACTTGATAAATTAACAAAAATAGAAGAAAAATATGGAAAGTAGAAGATAGGAGGAATAAAAATGAGTAGAATAGTAGAAATAAATCATCCATTAATTCTTCATAAATTAGCGTTTATAAGAAATAAAGAAACAGGATCAAAGGATTTTAGAGAATTAGTTTCAGAAGTGTCTATGTTAATGGCATATGAAGTAACAAGAGATTTACCAATGGAAAATGTAGAAATTGAAACACCAATTTGCAAAGCAACATGTAAAATGCTTGCAGGAAAGAAATTAGCAATTGTGCCAATTTTAAGAGCGGGTCTTGGAATGGTTGATGGAGTTTTAAATTTAATACCAGCAGCTAAAGTTGGGCATATTGGATTATACAGAGATGAAGAAACTTTACAACCAGTAGAATATTTCTGTAAAATGCCTCAAGATATAGCAGAGAGAGAAGTGATTTTAGTAGATCCGATGCTTGCAACAGGTGGATCAGCAGCAGATGCTATAACAATGTTAAAAGCAAGAGGGGCTAGATACATTAGATTTATGTGTTTAATAGCTTCACCAGAAGGAATAAAAGTAGTGAAAGAAATGCATCCAGATGTAGATATATATGTAGCTCAAATAGATGAGAAATTAAATGAGCATGGATATATAGTTCCAGGACTTGGAGATGCTGGAGATAGATTATTTGGAACAAAATAATTTAAAGTATAAATAAAAGAACTCATTAATTTGGGTTCTTTTTTTATGCATAAAAATTATAATTAATAAAAAATTTAAAAAAATGATACAAAAAAGAAATAAAATTCATAATAAATAGGAGATATAATTAAAAATATAAGAGTAAAAAATAGGTATTAAATTCATATTAAATTTTTTGAGTAGGTAAGTGTAATATGTAAGTTTTAGTAAAAAAATCTATATTAGTGATGAAAAGCTATATCAAAAATAAGTTTCAAAAGTATGGGAGAACATGGATGAAGTATGGATATGTGAGAGTAAATGATAAAAATTTAGATGAAGCAATAAAAAAATTGCAAGAGTATGGATGTAGAAAAATTTTTTATGACAAGATAGAAGGATATAATGATAAAAAAGTTAATTTAATTAGGCTAATTGATAGAATACAGAAGGATGATATAGTTGTTATAGAAAGTCTTATTCAAATCTCAGGAAAAGTAAATGAGTGTGAAAATATAATAGAAAGAATAATCTTTAAAGAGGGAAGTATTCATGTATTAGACTTAGGTATAATAAATAATTCGTGCGAAAATTCAATATTAAAAACAATTAAAGCTATAGTTAAATTAGATAAGGATCAGAAAACTGAAGTTGCAAATATAGGAAAAGAAATTGTACGAAAAAATAAAGGATATAGAGAAGGACGACCTAAAAAATATTCAGAGAAACAAATAAAAAACGCTTTAAGTTTACTAACTATATATGGAGGGAAAATGAGTTACACTGAAGTAAGTCAATTAACTAAAATAAGTAGAAGTACTTTAATTAGAGAAAGTAAGAGAGAAAGATAAATATTTAGGAGACTACCAATTTGGTAGTCTTTTTTAGTGTCAAAAACAAGTGTCAAAAACATATGTATACCTACAAAAGACATCATTGATAAAATATTAAAAAAAATGCAAAAAAATAAAATGAAATAAAATTAAAAATGTCAAATAATAATATATAGTTAAAGTTTATATTTTATTTGCAGAATGTAAATAACAATAGAGTATGTAATTTGATAATATTTTATTAAGAAGTTTTGAAGGGGGAGTCACATAATGAAGAAAAAAATAATTGCTTTACTATCATTAGTAGTAATATCAGCATTTATAGTAGTTGGATGTAGTGAAAGTGATAAAGATACTAGTGAAAGAAAGAAAACTATAAAGTTAGTTACGGGATCTATAAAGACGTTAGATTCAGTAAAAGGAAGTGATCAAATTTCCTTTAATATAATACAAAATACTCAGGAAAATTTATTGCTTTATAAAGATAATAAAATTATTCCAGGAGCTGCTGAAAGTTATAGTGTAAGTAATGATAAAAAAACATACACATTTAAATTAAGAAATAATTTAAAGTGGAGTGACGGAAAACCTATAACTTCAGAAGATTATAAATATGCATGGATGAGATTGTTAAATTCAGAGTCAGGGGGTTCGTACTCATTCTTTTTATTTGATGTAGTAAATGGAGAGGAATACTTTAATAAAGAAGTAGATGAAAATAAGGTGGGAATAGAAACACCAGATGAAAATACAATTGTAGTTAAGTTAGAAAGACCAGTAGCATACTTTACTCAAATAATAGCATTTCCAGCCTTAGCACCCCAGAGAAAAGATATAGTTGAAAAGAATGGAAGCAAGTATGGTTCAGGAGTGGATACACAAGTATATAGTGGTCCATTTATAATTTCAGAATGGCAAAAAGGTGGAAAAATAATTTTAAGTAAAAATATGAATTATTGGAATGAAAAAGATATTAAATTAGATGAAGCAAAATTTATGGAAATAAAGGAACCTAATACAGTATATAAAATGTTTGTAAGCAATCAAATTGATGTAATGGCTGGAACAGGTGAATATTTAAAACCACTAAAAGATGGAGCAACAGAAGGAAAGTGGAGTGAAATTGAAGAGACTGGATCTTCAGTATTTTATACTCAATTTAACTTGAAGTCAGAAAATAAATTAATGAGCAATAAAAATATAAGGCTAGCCCTATCTTTAGCTGTTAATAGAGAAGGACTTACAGAGAAGGTTATGAAAAGAAATATTCCAGCTTATGGAATGGTTCCAGATGGAATTAATGTTGGTGATTTTGATTATAGAAAAGAAGTACCACAACCTTTAGAAGCAGTAAAAAATGAGAATCCAAAAGATTTATTTATAAAGGGATTAAAAGAGCTTGGAATGAATGAAGATCCAAGTAAATATAAAATAAAGTATCTTTTACAAAATAGTGATGCAACAAGTAAAATGCAAGGTGAATATATGCAAAATGTTTGGAAACAAACTATAGGTGTAGATGTAGAATTAGAAAATGCAGCAGATTTTTCAGATTTCTTAAAGAAAATGGGGGATGGAGAATTTGAAATGGCAAGTGCTGGTTGGGGTGCAGATTATAATGACCCAATGACATTTTTAGATTTATTTACTCCTGAAAATGGAAGTAACTACGGTGGATATAATGATGAGAGAGTAAATAAATTACTAAAAAGTTTAGAAAATGTTACTGATAATAAAGAAAAGTTAAATATTTATAAGCAAGTAGAACAAATTGAAATGGTGGATAATCCAGCAATGGCACCAAGCTATTTTACTGAGGTTTATTCATTCCAACATAATAATGTTAAAGGATTAGAATTACCTAGATTTGGAGGTCTGTATCAGTTAAGATGGACATCAGTTTCATAAAAGGAGTGAAAAATAATGATTAAGTACTTTGGAAAAAGAATAGGGTTAATGATAATAACTTTATTTGTAGTAATTACAGCAACGTTTTTCTTAATGAATAGTATGCCTGGAAATCCAGTTAGTTCTCAAGCAAAAAAACTTCCAAAGGATGTTGCAGAAGCTATGGAAAAGAAATATGGATTAGATAAACCAATAGGTGAAAGGTATGTAATTTACTTAAAGAGTTTATTAAAAGGAAATTTAGGGGAATCTTTTGTAACACCAGGTGTTACAGTAAATGAAAAAATAAAAGAAAACTTTCCAGCATCTGCAAGGATTGGAATTGGAGCAGTATGTGTTGGATTAGTTATTGGTGTAATTTTAGGAGTAATAGCAGGTTTTAAAAAAGGTACATTTATAGATTTTGGTGTAATGCTTGTAGCAATTCTTGGAGTTTCTATTCCAAGTTTTGTACTAGCGACACTTATACAAGCTTTCTTAGGGGGAAAAGCAGGAATACCAATTGCAGGCTGGTATGATAGTGCAACACCTTTTTTAGAAAGATTTAAGTTTACTATATTACCAACTATAGCACTTTGTTTTGGAGGAATAGCTACATACTCAAGATATATGAAAACATCAGTTTTAGATGTAATAGGACAAGATTATATTCTTACAGCTAAAGCAAAAGGGCTATCATTTAAAGATATTTCATTAAAGCATATTTTAAGAAATTCAATACTACCAATAATAACAATATTAGGACCTCAAATAGCAACTATTATAACAGGTACAGTAGTTATAGAGAGAATTTTTGCAATACCTGGGATTGGAAATGCTTTAATTGATGCAATTTATACTAAAGACTATAACGTAATAATGGGACTTACAATATTTTTCTCAGCATTATTTATATTATCAATATTAATTGTAGATATTTTATATAGTTTAATTGATCCACGAATAAAATTAGGAAAATCATAGGGGGGAGAAATATATGGCTGAAATAACTAGAGATAAATTTAAGCGAATAGGAATAGATAAAAATAGAAGTGAAGAAATAAAGAGACCTAACTTAACATATTTTCAAGATGCAATGAGAAGACTTAAGAAAAATAAAGTAGCTGTAGTATCATTAGGAATATTACTATTTTTAGTGATAATGTGTATATTTCAACCAATGATTGCCGGAGACACTTATAAAGTTCAAAATTTAGATGCTATGAATCAAGGTCCTTCATGGGAGCATTGGTTTGGAACAGATAGTCTAGGAAGGGACTTATTTTCAAGAATCTGGATTGGGGGGAGAATTTCATTACTTATAGCATTTGTAGGTACATTTATTGAATGTACATTTGGAGTGCTATATGGAGGAATTAGTGGATACTTTGGAGGAAAAGTTGATGCTGTAATGATGAGAATCGTAGAGATATTAAATAGTATTCCATATTTAATAATTGTAATATTAATTGCAGTTAGACTTGGAAATGGAATAGTACCACTAATTATAGCATTAGTATTAACTGGATGGACAGGAATAGCTAGAATGGTTCGTGGTGAAGTGATGAGGCTTAAAAATTCAGAATATGTAATGGCATCAAAAGCATTAGGTGCAAGTTCTTTTAGAATAATATTAAAACATATGTTACCAAATACAATAGGAATAATAATTGTATATATTACATTTGATATTCCAAGTTATATTTTTGCAGAAGCATTTTTAAGCTTTATAGGATTAGGAATTCAACCACCAGAAACAAGCTGGGGAGCAATGGCATCAGCAGGACAGCAAGTTATGTTATTTTATCCAAGTCAACTTATTTTCCCAGCAGTAGCAATTGCATTAACAATGCTTACATTTAATCTTTTTGGAGATGGATTAAGGGATGCATTAGACCCAAGGTTAAGAAGATAGGGGGAAATTAAAATGGAAAAGTTATTAGAAGTGAAAGACTTAAATATAAATTTTAATACTTATGCTGGTGTTGTAAAAGCAGTAAGAGGTGTAAACTTTGACTTGGAAAAAGGGGAAATGCTAGCAATAGTAGGAGAGTCAGGTTCAGGAAAAAGTGTTACAGCAAAATCTTTAATGGGATTATTGCCAGAAAAGATAGTTGATATAGATAAAAGGTCAGAAATAAACTTCAATGATAAAAATATTACTAAATTATCTAATAGAGATTTAAGAAAAATTAGAGGAAAAGAAATGGGGATGATATTTCAAGATCCTATGACTTCATTAAATCCAACAATGAAATTAGGAAAGCAAGTTAGTGAGGTTTTAAAGCTTCATAAAAATATGAGTAGTAAAGAAGCTAGGGAGGAAACTATAAAACTTTTTAAGGCAGTACACATAACAAATCCAGAGCAAAGAGTAAATCAATATCCATTTGAATTATCAGGAGGAATGAGGCAAAGAGTTGTAATTGCAATGGCAATTGCATGTATGCCTAAGATTATAATTGCAGATGAACCAACTACTGCGTTAGATGTAACAATTCAAGCACAGATAATGGAACTTATAAATGAATTAAAAGAGAAAACAGAAACATCGATAATCTTAATAACTCATGATTTAGGAGTAGTTAAAGAGTTTGCAGATAGAATTAATGTTATGTATGCAGGGAAGATAATTGAAGGTGGTACTGTAGATGAGGTTTTTAAAAACTCAAAGCATCCATATACATGGGCATTATTAAAATCAATGCCTACATTAACTAGTAGCATAAAAAGTGAATTATATGCTTTAGGAGGAACACCACCAGATTTATTAGAACCTCCAGTAGGATGTCCATTCTGTGATAGGTGTGAGTATGCAATGGAGATTTGTAGAGAAGCTATGCCAGAGAAAACAGATTTAACAGATACTCATTTCACATATTGCTGGTTAACTCATGAATATGCACAAGATATAGAGTAAAAGGGGGCGGTTATTGTGTCTGAAAAAATGATAGAGGTTAAGAACTTAAAAAAATATTTTGAGGTGGGAAAAAATAAGACTTTAAAAGCGGTAGATGATATAAGTTTTTATATAAATAAAGGTGAAACATTAGGTTTAGTTGGAGAATCAGGTTGTGGTAAAACAACTTGTGGAAGAACTGTTATAGGATTATATGAAAAAACAGATGGCGAAATAATTTTAAATGGGAAGCCTTTAAAAAATAAAAAATTAAAAGATAGAAAAGAAAAATCAAGAATAGCACAAATGATATTTCAAGATCCATATGCTTCGTTAAATACTAGAATGACTGTGGGGGATATAATAGCAGAAGGTATAGATATACATAAACTTTATAAAGGAAAAGAGAGAGAAGATAGAGTATATGAACTTTTAAATTTAGTAGGATTAAATAAGAGTCATGCAGGAAGATTTCCACATGAATTCTCAGGGGGACAAAGACAAAGAATAGGAATTGCTAGAGCATTAGCTGTAGAACCACAATTTATAGTATGTGATGAGCCAATATCAGCACTAGATGTATCAATTCAAGCGCAGGTTGTAAATTTATTGATTGATTTACAAAGAAAATTAGGTTTAACGTATTTATTTATTGCACATGATTTATCTATGGTTAGACATATTTCAGATAGAGTAGGTGTGATGTATTTAGGAAATTTAATAGAAATAGCACCAAGTGAAGGATTATATAGAAATCCAAGACATCCATACTCAAAACTTTTAATGTCAGCAATTCCTACAATGGAAGATGAAAAATTAGAGAAAGTAAAAATTGAAGGTGAAGTAGGAAATCCGATGTCTGAATATAAGGGATGTAAATTTGCAAATAGATGTGAAAAATGTATGAGGGTATGTATAGAGACTATGCCAAAATTAAAAGAAGTAGAGAAAAATCATTTTGTAGCATGTCATCTGTATGATTAATAAAAAGTAAAATGCTAGTCAATTTATAATTGTACTAGCATTTTTAATTTAGATATCATTTAAATTAAAGGATAATTCAATCTTATCTATGGATGGTGTTAATTGAGTTAAAGTCACGCCAGCTGAATTAAACATTCTTTTTGAAGCTTTAACGATATCAGTATCGGCATATTTATCACTTAAATATATAACTTGCTTTATTCCACTTTGAATTATTGCTTTAGCACATTCATTACATGGGAATAATGCAACATATAATTTAGCACCGTCTAATGAAACTCCTCTATTGTTAAGTATTGCATTTACTTCAGCATGAACAACATAAGGATACTTTGTTTCTAAAAAATTTCCATCTCTTTCCCAAGAGAATTCATCATCAGAGCAACCAAAGGCAAAACCATTATAGCCAACTGATAAAACACGATTAGTTTTACTTACTATACAAGCTCCAACTTGAGTACTAGGGTCTTTACTTCTCTTTGCAGATAATAGAGCAAGCCCCATAAAATATTCGTCCCAAGAGATGAAATCAGCTCTTTTCATATAAATCACTCCTTAAAAGTATTGTAATTGTTTTTAACTTGTAAGTACATTATAATAAAAAAGAGGAAAAAGAGAAATAACTTATCAAAGTTTAAAATAGAATTAAACCATGTATAAATAGGAGGAAATTAAATTGAAAAAAATAATGACTATATTTGGAACAAGACCAGAAGCTATAAAGATGGCACCATTAGTAAAAGAACTAGAAAAAAGAGAGGGTATAGAATCATTAGTATGTGTAACGGCACAACATAGAGAAATGTTAGATCAAGTTTTAGAACATTTTGAAATTGAGCCTAATTATGATTTAAATATTATGAAAACAAAGCAAACTCTTACAGGAATAACTAATAGGGTTTTAGAAGGACTTGAAGAAGTTTTTATAAAAGAAAAGCCAGATATGATTTTAGTTCATGGTGATACAACAACAACTTTTGCAGGTGGTTTAGCTGCTTTTTATCAACAAATAAAAGTAGGGCATGTTGAAGCAGGACTTAGAACTTTTGATAAATATTTTCCATTTCCAGAAGAAATGAATAGAAAGCTTACAGGAGCACTTGCGGATATACATTTTGCACCAACAAAAGGTTCAAAAAACAATCTACTTAGAGAGGGCGTTCCAGAAAAAGATATATTTATAACAGGAAACACTGTTATTGATGCTATGGAGCATACTGTAAAAGAAAATTATACATTTGAAAATGAAGAATTAAATAAAATAGATTTTGAAAATAAAAAAGTAATAATGATAACTGCCCATAGAAGAGAAAATTGGGGAGAAGGAATAGATAATATTTGTGATGCACTTGGCAAAATAGTTGATGAAAATGAAGATGTTGAATTAGTTTACTTAGTACATTTAAATCCTGTTGTTAAAGATGTAGTTCATGCAAAACTTGGTAATAAAGAGAGAGTACATTTATTAAGTCCATTAGATACAAAAGAAACTCATAATTTAATGAATAAATGTTTTATGGTAATGACAGATTCAGGTGGATTACAAGAAGAAGCACCACACTTAGGAAAACCAGTATTAGTTTTAAGAAATGTTACTGAAAGACCAGAGGCAGTTTCTTATGGAACTGTAAAATTAGTGGGAACTGATGTTATTAAAATAACAGATGAGGCAAATGCACTAATAAGAGAAGCAAAAGCTTATGAAGAAATGAGTAAAGCTGTAAATCCATATGGAGATGGTTTAGCTTCAAAGAGAATATGTGATGCGATAGAGTTATATTTTGGAATGTCTACAAAAGAAGTCCAAGAGTATATGGAATAGTTTGTTTAAAATTTAACAAAAAAACCTTGATTATTATGGAAGTAATGGTTATAATTAAAGTATGTTAAGAGTTTAACAAAGATTAAAAATAAAAATATTTTAATTATATATTGGAGGTTTATGAAGATGAGAGATGTAGTAATAGTTAGTGCTGTAAGAACAGCACTAGGAAGCTTTGGAGGATCTTTAAAAGATGTTTCAGCAGTAGATTTAGGAGCTTTAGTTATAAAGGAGGCTGTAAACAGAGCTGGAATTAAACCGGAATTAGTAGAAGAAGTATTAATGGGAAATGTTATTCAAGCAGGTCTTGGGCAAAATACTGCTAGACAAGCAACTATAAAAGCAGGATTACCAGTAGAAACTTCAGCTATGACAATAAACAAAGTTTGTGGTTCAGGATTAAGAACAGTTAGTTTAGCAGCTCAAATGATTAAAGCTGGAGATGCTGATGTTATTGTAGCAGGTGGAATGGAAAGTATGTCACAAGCACCTTATGCTTTAAAAACAGCAAGATGGGGTCAAAGAATGGGCGATGGTAAAATGGTTGATACAATGATCAACGATGCTTTAACAGATGCATTCAATGGGTACCATATGGGAATTACAGCTGAAAACATAGCTGAAAGATGGAACTTATCAAGAGAAGAGCAAGATGCATTTGCAGTTAATTCTCAAAATAAAGCAGAAGCAGCTATAAAAGCTGGAAAATTCAAAGATGAGATAGT
Source organism: Clostridium sp. (assembly GCF_051656525.1). Classification (GTDB taxonomy): domain Bacteria; phylum Bacillota; class Clostridia; order Clostridiales; family Clostridiaceae; genus Clostridium. The sequence continues at coordinate 59,293 of NZ_JBOGCC010000283.1, forward strand.
ACCAGTTGTTATACCACAAAGAAAAGGTGAGCCAAAAATATTTGATACAGATGAATATCCAAGATTCGGTGCAACTGTTGAAGGTTTAGGAAAATTAAAACCAGCTTTTAAAAAAGATGGTACTGTAACTGCCGGTAATGCTTCAGGAATAAATGATGGAGCTGCTGCATTTGTAGTAATGAGTGCTGAAAAAGCAGAAGAATTAGGACTTAAAGTAATGGCTAAAATTACTTCATATGGTTCAAGAGGATTAGATCCAGCAATTATGGGGTATGGACCATTCTATGCAACTAAAAAAGCTTTAGAAAAAGCTAATTTAGAAATTAAAGATATAGATTTAATTGAAGCTAATGAAGCATTTGCTGCACAAAGTTTAGCTGTTGCTAGAGACTTAGAATTTGATATGGATAAAGTTAATGTAAATGGTGGAGCTATAGCTTTAGGACACCCAGTTGGAGCATCTGGAGCTAGAATTCTTGTAACATTATTACATGAAATGGAAAAAAGAGATTCTAAAAGAGGTCTTGCTACATTATGTATAGGTGGCGGACTTGGAACAGCAATAATTGTTGAAAGATAATATAAATTAAAATATTTAATATAAAGAAATGCACTGTAAATAATTTTCAGTGCATTTCTTGTCGTTTTAAGACTAGAAAAACATAATATAGTAACCAAAAATAACATAAAAGGATATACTAAATTATAAAAGATAATGTATAAAAAAAAAAGAATGTGACCATAATTAAGAGGGAAGGTGAGAAAGATATGATAAAAAAGGTAATGATGTTTCTCTTCTTAATTTTAATGATGGTTACAGTAGGCAGTACAACTACAAAATCATATTATGAGTTAGAAGGAGAAGTTAAAGATATAACAGAGTATGATTCAAACGGTGTAAGGCTTCAGTATACTTCTTTAGAGGAAATAGAGGCGGAAAAAGAACGATTAAAAGATATATATATAAAGTCTTATAAGATAATAGAACAAGATAAATTTAATTTGAAGCTTATAGGAAGGATATCTATAAATATAAATTTATCAAAGCAAAGAGGGAAGACTTATGTTAGCTTAACTACAGAGAATGAAAATGAAAAGTATTCAAGCTTAAAAATCAGAAAAGAACTTCAAAAAGCAACATCTAAAAATACTGAAAATATAAAAATATTTAGTTATTACAAAGGAAGGGTATTAGAGTCAGAAAAAGAACTAATACTAGAGAATATAAAAAATAATAATGTAGATAATCTTAAAATAGAAAATGGGTATACATGGAAGAATAAAGTAGGTAATGAAACAGTGAATTTTGGATTAATCAATTATGATACAGGCTTATATTTAATAATTGGAACTCCAGTAATATTTACAACATACTAAAAATTTTTTATGGAGGAAGGTATGGAAAGGATAATTATAAAAGAAACTAAGGAATTGAATGGAGAGGTTGAAATAAGTTCGGCTAAGAATTCAGTGTTACCAATAATAGCAGCAAGTTTACTATGTACAGAAAAAGTAACATTAAAAAATATAAAAATGTTAGAAGATGTATATGTTTTGACAGAATTAATAAAAGAATTAAATGGTGAGGTTGAATACTCAGAAATAACTAGTGAGCTTATTTTAGATTCAAAAAATATAAATCCTTTAGAAGAAGCAAATGATTTAGTTAGAAAGATGAGAGCATCTTTTTTAATTATGGGACCTATGCTTGCAAGGTTTGGAAAGTGTAAAATATCTCTTCCAGGAGGCTGTAATATCGGTAGTAGGCCAATAGAACTACATCTGAAAGGTTTTAAAGCATTAGGTGCAACAATAAAGATAGGACATGGTTTTGTTGAAGCTAGGGCTAAAAAGCTTATTGGAAATAGGGTATATTTAGATTTTCCATCAGTAGGAGCAACAGAAAATATAATTATGGCAGCAGTTCTTGCAAAGGGTACAACAATAATAGAAAATGCTGCAGACGAACCAGAAATATGGGATTTAGCAGAATTTTTAAATAAGATGGGTGCAAATATTTATGGTGCAGGAGTTAGAAAAATTATAATAAGAGGTGTAGATAGTTTAAGGGGAGTTACTCATAAACCAATATATGACAGAATAGAAGCTGGAACTTTTATGGTAGCAGCAGCGATTACAAATAGTATGATAAAAATAAATGAAGTAAATGAGGAACATTTAACTCCTATTATAGAGAAATTAAAAGAGTGTGGTGTTGTAGTTACAGAAGAGGAAAATGGAATAATAGTAGATGGAAGATATGATAAGTGTGTAGCAGATATTAAAACATTACCACATCCAGGGTTTCCAACAGATATGCAACCACAGATGATGGCACTTTTATCTACGATTAAAGGAACAAGTCTTATTACAGAAACTGTTTTTGAAAATAGATTTATGCATGTAGGTGAGTTACAAAGGATGGGAGCTAATATAAAGATTGATGGGCGTACAGCAGTCATAGAAGGAGGAGGAAGGCTTACAGGATGTTCAGTTAAGTCAACTGATTTAAGAGCAGGTGCAGCATTAATATTAGCAGGATTAGTAGCTGATGGAGAAACAGACGTTGGAGAAATTTATCATATAGATAGGGGTTATAAAAATATAGAAGAGAAGTTTAGAAAGCTTGGAGTAGATATAGAAAGAATAAAATTATAAGAAGAGGTCATCGTAAAAGATGGCCTCTTAAATATTTTTGAGAAAAGGTATAGTTACATAAAATAAAATGTGTAAGTAATAAAGTTAAAAGAAAAACATATATATAGTTTAGAGGAGATATGTTGGAGGTAGAGGCTTGAATAAAAGAGAAGTAAAAGAGAATATAATTATTATTGGAGTTACAACAGGGGTGATAATAGCTTGTTTATTGGTTCTTCCAAGATTTATATTAGGAGATAGTATAACTATAGAAGGTGCTAAGGAAGTAGTTATTAAAGAAAAAAAAGATAATCCATATATAGAGATTAAGGGAAGTGAAAATATAATTGTATATAGAACTAAGAGTGGAAAAAAAGAAAGGATAGACTTAGAAAAATATGTTATGGGAGTTTTATCAGGAGAGATGCCAATAGATTTTGAAAATGAAGCATTAAAAGCGCAAGCTATAGCAGCTAGAACATATTATATGTCAAAAAGAGAGAGTAAGTGTGAAAATGCTAAAGGAGCAGATATTTGTGATCAAATTCATTGCCAAGTGTATATGAATAAGGAAGAAAGAATGGCTCAATGGGATAAAAAAGTAGCAAAAAAGAATTATGAGAAATTAGAAAAAATAGTTAAAGAAACAGAGGGACAAGTGATAACGTATGAAAATGAAATAATAAAATATCCACAATTTTTTTCAACAAGTTCAGGAAAAACAGAAAATTCAGAGGATATTTTTGTGTCGGCAGTTCCTTATTTAAAGTCAACGGAAAGTCCAGGTGAAAGTATATCGCCTAAATATGTAGCAGAAAAGACACTTACAAATCAAGAGTTTGTAAATATAGCAAATAAAAAGTTTAATGCAAATATTAATACAAATAATATAAAAAGTAATGTGGAAATTGTAAGTAGAACGGAAGGAGGAGCTGTAGAAGAGATAAAATTTGGTAAAAGAAGTGTGAAGGGAACAGAGTTTAGAAAAGCATATGATTTAAATTCAGCAAATTTTACATTAGAATACTTTAAAGATAAAGTTAAAATTTTAATGAAAGGAAGCGGGCATGGTGTTGGAATGAGTCAATGGGGCGCGAATGTAATGGCTAAAGATGGGAAGAAGTATGAAGAAATTTTAAAACACTATTATAAAGGTATAGAAGTAAAAAAAATTATATTTAAATAATGAATAAAAGGTGATATTTGGGTTAATAATCAAATATCACCTTTTTTATTTTCAAATAATAAAATTGGGTAAAATTGATTAAATAAAATAAATTTGGACAGAATTAAAATTAGGAGGTGTTTGATTTTTATGAAAGATAAAATGACACAAATAGGAAACAAAATGAAGGAATATTTCAAGGACAAGAAGGTTACTAAAAAAGAAGGGATATATATAGCAGTTTTTGCAGGTATATGCATATCTCTTATTTCTGGAATAGTAATTTTAAAGAATGTAAACGCAAATAAAGAAAATACTCAAACTAAACCAGAGAAAGAAGTAGCGTTAGAAATACCAGAAGATAAAGAAGCAAGTAATAAGGTCATGGAAAACTCTGAAAGAGTAGAGAAAGAAAAAGAAATATCAAAAGCAGTAAATTCAAAACCAGAAGTCTCTTTTACAAAGCCAGTGGAAGGGAAATTAGTAAAGGGACATGATGACGCAATTATTTCAGAAGATGGAAAAAGAAGTGATATGTTCGGTGGTTTATCTATAAGTGCAAAATTAGGTACTGATATTAAGGCAGCAGAAGCTGGAGTGATAGAAAATGTTGAAAATAATAATGTGATGTTTGGAACTACAGTAACTATTAAGCATATAAATGGAATGAAAACAGAATATAGTAATTTAGATGCAAAGTTAAGTGTAAAAAAAGGTGACAAAGTAACGAAAGGTCAAATTATAGGAAAAGTAGGAAAGACAGCTCAAAGTCTAAGTGCTGCATTAAAATGTGATTTTATACATTTAAAAATGTATATGAATAAAGATAATAAAGATGTAGAAATAGATCCAGTAAAATATTTTTCATATAAAAAATAAAATATTAATCAGTCATTTGAATAAAGTGACTGATTAATACTAATAATAAAGGAATAATGTAAATTAAAGGAGGAAAAAATGAAAGACTATATTGAGGAAAGAGTGTTAGAGGTAGCACAATATATAATTGATTCAAAAGCAACTATAAGAAAAACAGCCAAGGTTTTTGGAGTAAGTAAAAGTACAATTCATAAGGATATGACAGAAAGATTACCCAAAATAAATCCTACAATAGCAGAGCAAACACATTCTGTGCTAGAAATTAATAAGTCTGAAAGACATATTAGAGGTGGAAAAGCTACTAAAATGAAATATAAAACTGCAGAATAATGTTGAAATAAAGCCCTATTCAATATATAATTTAAACTATAGCTAGGAAAATATTAGATAATTTTCAAGAAAAAAGAAAAGGGTGAGAATTATGTGGTTTTGGAAAAATGGAATTGATTTAGGAATAGACCTAGGAACTGCAACTGTATTAGTATATATGAAAGGTAAAGGAATAGTTCTGAAAGAACCGTCTGTTGTTGCAATTAATAAAAATACAGGTAAGATTTTAGCGGTAGGAAGAGAAGCAAGACAAATGATAGGAAGAACGCCAGGGAATATAGTAGCGGTGAGACCATTAAAAGATGGAGTTATTTCTGACTATGATGTTACTCAAAAAATGTTACAAGAACTTATAACTAAGGTATGTGGAAATAAAAGAATCACAACACCAAAAGTTATGATATGTATACCATCAATGGCTACAGAAGTTGAGAAAAGAGCTGTAATTGATGCTGCAAAAAATTCCGGTGCAAAGGAAGTACATTTAATTGAAGAACCATTAGCAGCAGCGATTGGTGCTGGGCTAGATATAACGAAGCCTAATGGATGTATGATAGTTGATATTGGTGGAGGGACTTGTGATATTGCAGTTATTTCATTAGGAGGCATTGTACTTAGAACATCAATCAAATCAGCAGGTGATAAATTTGATGAAGCAATTATTAGGTATGTAAGAAATAGACATAAATTAATGATTGGAGAGAAAACAGCAGAAGAGATTAAAGTTTCGATAGGTTCTGTTTATGAGGATTCATTTGATTCTGAAGCAATTGTTAGAGGGAGAAATATGATAACAGGCTTACCGGATCAATTAATTTTAAAATCAATTGAAATAAGAGAAGCTTTAAAAGAGCCTGTAACAGTGATTGTTGAAGGGGTAAAAGTTATCCTTGAAAAAACATCACCAGAATTGATAGTAGATATAATAGAGCAAGGAATTCTTTTAACAGGTGGAGGAGCATTAATTCATGGATTAGATAAGCTAATAGAACAGGAGACAGGATTAAATGTTCATATAGCAGAAAATTCAATTGAAGCTGTTGCAGAAGGGACTGGAATGGTTCTAGGTTATATAGATAAATTAAGTTCATCTATAAATGATGGAGAAGTTATATTAATTGATTAGAGTGCTTTTTTTAAGCACTTTTTTTTGTGAAAATTATATGCCTCAAAGGAATCCCTCAAGGCATATAATTTGAGTTAATAGCCGAAATTAATGATTTAGATATAATGGAAGCTAAATCATAAATAAAAGAAAGCCGAATAGAATTAGAAGAAAGAAAGCTTTCATAGTCATTTTTAGCAACTATTCCTATAATTGATAAATCACCAACATCTTTTAACTTTTTACCAACACCTTTTCCAGGAGAGATTGGAATATCTCGAACACAAATATCACCGACTTGACTGCTTGTCCCTAAGCAAGCATCTATTGCGATAATATAGGAAGAGGGATGAAGTTTTTTTATATTAGAAAGTGATTTATTTAAATTTAATGCATGAATAGGTGTGTGAAGAGTACCATATACAGGATAAGGAAAATTATAGTGTGTTAGTAAAGATCCTATAATGGGACCTAATGAATCACCAATAAATTTATCTGTTCCAATACAAACAATAATTAAATCTTCATTTATATGTTGTTTTAGAATTTCACTTAAATCCTTAATTGGATTTTTAGAGTCAAATGGAATAATAGATTTCAAGCTATAATCACCTCCCAATGATAATATATTCAACAAAAAAGATATATATACAGAAAATTGAACTATTGAATAAATAATTAGATTTATGGATAGTAATTATAAAGAGGTGAAAAAAATGAAGAAAATATTGGTAATAATATTATTGACTTTAACTTCTTTAACTATGTATTTTATGTTTGTTTGGGAACCGGGAAGCATGGAAAGTAATGCAGGAAATAATAGTATAGGAGAAATAGAAGAGATAGAAGGGATAGAAGAGATAGAAGAAAAGAAAAGTATTGAAAGAGAAGAAAGTAAAGCAAAAATTTTAAGCTTGAAAAAAAATATGATCCAAGATGATAAAGTAAAAGTAAATAAAAAATTAGAGACGCTTTCAACGATAGACTTAATGAAAGTGGAGGAGGCTATAAAAGAAGGTAATATAAGAGAGGCTGTGGAATTAATGAGAATAAGAATGTTAGAATCCGATTGGAAGAGTATATGTGAGATATTTGAAAAATATAAGGAAATGTAGAAAAAACATATATGTGAATAATACAAAGAAAAAAAGAGTAAAGAAGAAATATGTAGAGTTAATCTTATTAGAATAGATAAAATGGAAGTTGAAAATAATAGAGTATGAATATATACTAACTATTGTCGGTTGGCGATTTGTCACCGAAAAATGAAAAAAATAAGGTGGGGTTCCCGAGTGGCCAAAGGGGGCAGACTGTAAATCTGTTGCAACTTGCTTCGAAGGTTCGAATCCTTCTCCCACCACCATTATTCTGGTCGCATAGCTCAGCTGGGAGAGCACCTGCCTTACAAGCAGGGGGTCACAGGTTCGATCCCTGTTGTGACCACCATTAAAAATAAAATGATAAACATGCGCTGGCATGGCTCAACGGTAGAGCAGCTGACTTGTAATCAGCAGGTTGTAGGTTCGATTCCTATTGCCAGCTCCATTAGGTGGGGTTCCCGAGTGGCCAAAGGGGGCAGACTGTAAATCTGTTGCAACTTGCTTCGAAGGTTCGAATCCTTCTCCCACCACCATTTTATTTTTAGAAATTTAAAATCACTTATTTGCTGGCATGGCTCAACGGTAGAGCAGCTGACTTGTAATCAGCAGGTTGTAGGTTCGATTCCTATTGCCAGCTCCAAATAAGGTGGGGTTCCCGAGTGGCCAAAGGGGGCAGACTGTAAATCTGTTGCAAC
>NZ_JBOGCC010000284.1:0-1040 GCF_051656525.1 Clostridium sp.
TTCAACTTTTGTACTGTCTCCACAAAGTAATCTATGACTTCCTAACATATATAAGTCTCCAAGTTTACTGTATGGTTCTTTTTCTAAATCTACTTCTGGTGGTTCATCTTCTTTAAACTCATCAATTTCAACTTCTAAATTTCCAATATTTTAATCTTTTAGTTCTTCTATTTCAAAACCAGTTAAAGATAAATCTTTTTCATTAATTTCAATCTCTTTTAACTCCAGCTTTAACTTTTCTAAGTTAAATCCAGTATTCATAGTTAATTTGTTGTGAGCTATTATATATTGTTTTTTCTGTATCTCACTTAAGTGATCTAATCTTATTACCTCTACTTCTTCGGCTCCTAATTGTTGGAGTGCAATATATCTTCCATGACCTTCTATAATCACATTTTTTTCATCTACTGCTATTGGATCATTAAAACCAAACTCTTTTATACTTCCTTTTATTTGGTCTATCTGTTCTTGAGGATGCTCTTTAGCATTATTTATATATGGTGTTATTTCACTTAGTTTTAATTTTTCTATTTCCATATGACCTCTCAAAGCTCATTTTTATCTATATACTCTAATATCTCAATTATTGCATTTGAAACTTTTTCAATAGATTTCTCTAGATAATCTTTATTCTTAATATTATCTAAAAAGAATGGTTCTATTAGTATTGCTACTGGTTTAGTTTTATTAAGAATTGAACCTCCTCTATCTTCTAGTTTAGTTGGTTTTACTCCTCTATCTGGTAGTCCTAAATGCTTAGTTAAAATATCTTGAGCTGCTGAAGCTAACTTTCTTCCTTTTGATGATGTATGAGCATAGAGAACCTCTGTTCCTTGTGCTTTTGTGTTATAAGCATTAAAGTGACAACTTATTAAAATATCTCCGTTTAAAGAATTAACTTCATTAACTAAATTTCCAAAATCATTTCTAGCTTTAATAATTAAATCAATACCTATTAATCTTTCTCTTTTAAAGACTTCTGCTACTAAATAGCTTGTCATATCAAATTCTGTTATTAATTTTCCATCTATATTTGTGTT
>NZ_JBOGCC010000285.1:0-2133 GCF_051656525.1 Clostridium sp.
GGAAAAGTTAAAGGCTTTGATATGTATGACACAGGATATGGCTTCCCTTGCATCATTAAAGGTGAAGGAGAAATTGAAGTTGAAGTGTATGAAGTTAAATACTCAATTGTAGAGATGAAGCTTGATATACTTGAAGGATATGAGCCAAATTCAAGTGATAACTTATACAACAAAGAGGTTGTTAATGTTACAATGGAAGATGGAAGAAGAATTGCTGGTTATATCTATACTTGGAATGGTGAAGTTGATTGCATGAATAAAATTGAATCTGGTGATTGGAAAGAATGGCTAGATTTAAAATAAAAAATTTATTGTTGGAGTGGGGAAGCTACAAGTTGGACATCAAGAAATGAACTTGAAATAGTAGAATGGAAGTATGTAAAATTAGCAGAATAAAATTAGTTTAGGGGGTTGACATTCAACCCTCTTTTTGGTATACTTAGTTTATCAAATAAAACATATGAGGTGAAGCAAATGGAAATGTTAAAAGTATTCAAACAATCTTTAGAGGCAGAATCAAAAAGTGATAATACTATAAAGAAGTATGTAGAAGTTGTTGAAGAGATGCTATCAATCATAAACAAGCCCGTAGAAGAAATCAAATTCATGGATCTTAAGTTGACTTGGGTTAAAGCAATCAAAGATAAAAACTCTGATTCAACTTACAACTTAAAAGTAAATGCTCTTAAGAAATTCTTTTCTACAATGATTGACTTTGAGTTTCTTGAGAAAGACCCATCAGAGAAGCTTGAGTTAACTAAAGTGGATAATGTACAAGATGAATATTTAACTAAAGAGCAAATCAAAACGCTTATCGACACTTGCAAGAACACTAGACTTAAAGCCATGATTCTTATAATGGCTACTACAGGAGTGCGTGTTAGTGAACTAATCAACATCAACTTAGATGACTACTTAAATGGCAAGGTGGTTGTAGATTGTAAAGGCGGTAAGACTAGAGAGCTCACCTTCACACAGCAAACAAATGAAGCCATTGAAGCATACTTGCCAAACAGAAAAGAAAAAGATGGATGCAAAAACCTATTTACCAGCAATGTAGGTCTAAAACTAAATAGACAAAACATATCCACTTCTCTTAAAACATTAGGAATTAAATGTGGTATTGAAGCAGACATTATGCACCCACATATCTTTAGGGCAATGTTCACAACAAGTATTGCTACAGAGTATGGAATACAAGTAGCTCAACGTATTTTGAAACATAGTAGTATCACTACAACAAGTAGATACACAAGACTCCAAGATGATGTAAAGAAACAAGCAGAGTTAAGCGTAGTATTTTAATTTTTAGGAGTGTATAAAGACACTCATTTTAGTCAACACCATAAAATATAGATGTATAAAAAAATAATATATCAAAGGGGAATTTTAAATGAAAGGTGTATATGTATTAAAATCAAACAAGAAGGAACTATTGAAAATTGGTAAAGCAGAAGATTTTGACAAGAGGTTGAAAGATTTTGAAAGACAATCAAATCACTTGGGAAACTATGATGAAAAGTTTGAATATGTTTTAAAAATTGAATGTTGTAAAAATGAAGAGCTTGAAAAGATTCTCCATAAAAGATTTTTAGATAAAAATATTGTTGGGGAATGGTTTGACATTAAACTAGAAGAAATAAAATCGTTTTGTGAAAATTTAAACATGGAAAATTATTTAAAAGATGAAAAGACGGAAATAAATAACAATAAGGTTTTTGGTAGGCCAAAGAATCTAAGTGATAAATTAGAAAAATTAAAAGAAGATAAAGAATTTATGAGTATATTACAAGATTTTAGAATTATAGAGCAAAATATTTCAAGGCTGGAATTAAAAGTATTAGAATACATTAAAAATAAATAATATTTTTTAATAAAGAGGGTTTACATCCCTCTTTTCATATGTTATAATAAGTTATATCAATAAGGGAGGTAGTTATATGAAATTACAAAATTTAAAAGATGTGACAGTTGGATTAGTGGTGGTATTTGGAACTTTGGTATTATATACAACTGTGTCTAACATGCATAAGAATACTACACAAGAAGAGATTAATGTTAGAGGTGTTATTTATACTAAGGACTGTCCTAAGTGCCTTTCAGACGATTCTATGGAGTGCTACATGGACTTAA
>NZ_JBOGCC010000286.1:0-1407 GCF_051656525.1 Clostridium sp.
TAAATTACAGAATTTATATGTTTTTGCTGATGAAAAGGTAACTTATAACGGTCAAGGTTTTAGTTTAGCTTTAACTGTTAGTATTACTGGGAATAATTTAAATGTGTATGGAGTGCTTAGTATTTTAGATAAAACTGAATCTTTAATTAAAATACCTTATATTTTATCAGAAAGAATAAGAAAACATATTTTAAATAATGGAATCTTTTTAGCAACTAACATGAGTGCTCCAAATTCTTCTCCCGTAGGAAATACATTCACAGTAAACTCTAATGGTGAAATGTTTATCTCTCATTTAGCTGTTACTGGAAGATTTGATTTTTATATTTTAGGTACTTACAAAGTTAAATAGATAATATCTTTAATTCTTCTAGAGAAAGTACAGCAGGTGCAGTAAAGCCTGAATCTTGTGCTGTTGTCACATTTTTTATAGAACCATTAATTAATTTCCAAATTATAAAAATTCCGTTACCTTGTGTATTTGGTGCGTCTCCACGAATATGCATAGTTATTCCGCTTTTTAATTCTCCTTTAGATATTATCATTGTGGTACGCGAAGAATTCCCGTCTGTTGTAGAGGTAGTATTCGGAGCTATTGCACGAAAGAGAGTATCATCTGAATATTTATCCAAATTTGGAGCTAAAATTGATTGTCCAGGAGATAAAGTTTCATTAAATATAGTTTTGGATGATTTTATAACTAAATTCTGTAATATTACAGAATTTAGTTAGAACAGCAACCTTTCAAAATAACTCTGGATTAATAGAACTTGATATTGGTAATATTTATATGAAGTATTGTAGAACTCAATTAAATGAATATGTCGAATCATGTGCAAGGCTTGCAGTTGTTCTTCCTACAAACTACACCATAATAGCTGCAGGAGCAACTAATAATGGAGCAGCTAGAGAGTTCCACTTCGAAAATAATATTGGTTATGATCAATATCAGCCAAATCATATTCGATTTTTTCAAAGAGATATTATGGCAGGTTCTCCTATATCATATTTTGTGATTGCTATAAAAAGTTAAATAAAACTATCCCATAAATTTATAAAATTTCACATACAAGCATTACTTTACAAACCATAGCTGGAGGTTGATTCGTTCCCATCCTACGTATACTTGCGGTTACGATATTACTATTACTTTCATCTCCAGTTAAGCCAATACTTAAATCGTTTCCATCTTCAGCATAGGACGTACTAGATAATACTCTGTATCTGCAGTAAATATCTTTGAAATCAACTTTAATGTGTTCAAATGTGCTGTTATTTGTTGTAGCCATAGCTGTGAAATAAGCAATATTTCCCATACGAGTCCTTATTATTTGTAAGACACCATTAGGAATATTTGTACTAGCAACAATTTCGATATTATTTCTTATGCCTAAATTCTGTAATTTA
>NZ_JBOGCC010000287.1:0-4150 GCF_051656525.1 Clostridium sp.
TGAAGGGAGGATTACCCTTGTTTGAATTAAATAATTTTGATGCAATACAAATAGGTTTAGCATCTCCTGAGCAGATAAGAGCATGGTCAAGGGGAGAAGTTAAAAAGCCAGAGACAATTAACTACAGAACTTTAAAGCCAGAGAGAGATGGTTTATTCTGTGAAAGAATATTTGGACCAATGAAAGACTGGGAATGTCATTGTGGAAAATATAAGAGAGTAAGATATAAAGGTATAGTTTGTGATAGATGTGGTGTTGAAGTTACAAAAGCCAAAGTAAGAAGAGAGAGAATGGGACATATTGAATTAGCTGCTCCAGTATCTCATATTTGGTATTTTAAAGGAATTCCATCAAGAATGGGATTAATCCTTGATATGTCACCAAGATCATTAGAAAAAATACTATATTTTGCTTCATATGTTGTAATTGATCCAAAAGAAACTCCATTATTAAAGAAACAACTTTTAAACGAAAAAGAGTTTAGAGAAGCAGTAGATAAATATGGAGAAGAAAGCTTTGTTGCCGGGATGGGAGCAGAAGCAGTTCAAGAGTTATTAGGTGAAATAAACTTAGAAGCTCAATCAAAAGAATTAAAAGAAGAATTAAAGCAAAGTACTGGACAAAAGAAAGTTAGAATAATTAGAAGACTAGAAGTAATCGAATCATTCAAAGCTTCAGGTAATGATCCAAGATGGATGATTATAAATGTTATACCAGTAATTCCACCAGATTTAAGACCAATGGTTCAATTAGATGGAGGAAGATTTGCAACTTCTGATTTAAATGATTTATATAGAAGAGTTATAAATAGGAATAACAGACTTAAAAAGCTATTAGATTTAGGAGCTCCAGATATCATTGTAAGAAATGAAAAAAGAATGCTTCAAGAAGCTGTGGACGCACTTATTGATAATGGTAGAAGGGGAAGACCAGTAACTGGACCTGGAAATAGACCATTAAAGTCTCTTTCAGATATGCTTAAAGGTAAGCAAGGAAGATTTAGACAAAACTTACTTGGTAAGAGGGTTGATTATTCAGGAAGATCAGTTATTGTTGTTGGACCTGAATTACAAATGTACCAATGTGGATTACCTAAGGAAATGGCGTTAGAGTTATTTAAACCATTTGTAATGAAAAAGTTAGTTGCTGATGGTGTTGCACATAACATTAAAAGTGCTAAGAGAATGGTAGAAAGAGTTAGTCCACAAGTTTGGGATATATTAGAAGAAGTAATTACTGATCATCCAGTATTACTAAACCGTGCTCCTACTCTTCATAGACTTGGAATTCAAGCATTCCAACCTGTATTAGTAGAAGGAAGAGCTATTAAATTACATCCATTAGTTTGTACAGCATATAATGCTGACTTTGATGGAGACCAAATGGCTGTTCACGTACCTTTATCAGTTGAAGCGCAAGCAGAAGCAAGGTTCTTGATGCTTGCAGCTGGAAACATAATGAAGCCATCAGACGGTAAACCAGTATCAGTTCCAACTCAGGATATGGTTCTTGGTTCATACTATATTACAATGGATAAAGAAGGTGCTGAAGGTAGCGGAAAATATTTCTCATCTAAAGATGAAGCTATAATGGCTTATCAAGTAAAAGCTATTGAAATTCACGCTGATATATTCGTAAGAATGTATAGAGAAGTAAATGGGGAAATGAAATCGGGATTAATTAAGACTACTGTTGGTAAGCTTATATTCAACGAATCAATTCCACAAGATTTAGGATTTGTAGATAGAGAAAATCCAGAGGAAATGTTTAACTTAGAAGTAGATTTCCTAATAACTAAAAAGTCGTTAGGAACATTAATCAATAAGTGTTACATGAAGCATGGAGCTACTAAGACATCTATAATGCTAGATAAAATTAAAGCTTTAGGATATCACTATTCGTCAATTGGAGCTATAACAGTAGCTGCATCTGATATGATAGTACCTGATGAAAAATACGTTCTATTAAAAGAAGCTGATGAAACAGTAGAGAAAATAGAAAAAATGTATAAAAGAGGATTTATATCAGAAGAAGAAAGATATGAAAGAGTAATAGAAAAATGGACTAAAACAACTGAAGATGTTGCCAACGTACTTATGGATAGTCTTGATAAATTCAATCCAATATTCATGATGGCGGATTCAGGAGCCAGAGGATCTAAATCTCAGATTAAGCAATTAGCTGGTATGAGAGGACTTATGGCGAGTCCATCAGGTAAGATATTAGAGTTGCCAATTAGAGCATCTTTCAGAGAAGGTCTTGACGTACTTGAGTACTTCATGTCAACTCACGGAGCAAGAAAAGGTAACGCTGATACAGCACTTAAAACTGCCGATTCAGGATATTTAACAAGAAGACTAGTTGATGTTTCACAAGATGTTATTGTAAGATCAGAAGATTGTGGAAGCACAAATGGTATAGTAGTTTCTGAAATTAAAGAAGGAAATGAAGTTATAGAAGGATTAGAGGAAAGATTAACTGGAAGATATTCAGCAGAAGATATAATTGACCCAGTAACTGGAGAAGTTTTAGCACCATTTGATACTTATATGGATCAACCGTTAGCTGAAAAAATTACTAAAGCTGGTATCAAAAAAGTTAAGATTAAATCACCTTTCACTTGTAAATGTAAAATAGGAGTTTGTTCTAAGTGTTATGGTATGAACATGGCAACTGCTCAAAAGATTAATATTGGGGAAGCTGTTGGAATAATAGCTGCACAATCGATTGGAGAGCCAGGAACACAGCTTACAATGAGAACATTCCATACAGGAGGAGTTGCTTCTGCAGGAGATATTACACAAGGTCTTCCAAGGGTTGAAGAGTTATTTGAAGCTAGAAAACCAAAAGGTCTTGCAATAGTAAGTGAAATAAATGGTACAATTAAGTTAGAAGAGACTAAGAAAAAAAGAACAGTACATGTAATTGGTGCAGATGGAGAAGAAGTAAGTTACGATATTCCATTTGGTTCTAGAATAAAAGTTTCTAATGACGATGTAGTAGAAGCTGGAGATGAGATAACAGAAGGTTCAGTTAATCCTCATGATATTATGGCAATTAAAGGGGTTGACGGAGCTAGA
The DNA here is from genome assembly GCF_051656525.1 of Clostridium sp. Classification (GTDB taxonomy): domain Bacteria; phylum Bacillota; class Clostridia; order Clostridiales; family Clostridiaceae; genus Clostridium. Next base: position 3,081 of record NZ_JBOGCC010000287.1, read on the forward strand.
AGATATCTTTTATCAGAAGTTCAAAAAGTTTATAGACTTCAAGGGGTTGATATTAACGATAAGCACTTAGAAGTTGTTGTAAAGCAAATGACTAGAAAGGTAAAAGTAACAGAATCTGGAGATACTACATTATTACCGGGTACTACAATAGATATATATGATTTTGAGGAAGAAAATGTAAGAGTTAGAGAGTTTGGCGGAGAGGAAGCTAAAGGAGACCAAGTATTACTTGGTATAACTAAAGCATCACTTGCAACTGATAGTTTCTTATCAGCAGCATCATTCCAAGAAACTACTAGAGTTCTTACAGAAGCTGCAATTAAAGGAAAAGTAGATCCATTAGTAGGATTAAAAGAAAATGTAATTATCGGAAAACTAATTCCAGCAGGAACTGGTTTAATGAAATATAGAAATGTAAGATTAGATATAGAAGAAGAAATAGTAGTTGAGGAAGAAAATTCATTAATTACAGAGTAATTTAGTATATTGACATCTTATTTTGAAAATGATAAAATACGAGTTGTGTGTTTTTAACATATGACTCGTATATAATTGTAAATAGGAAATTCTTATATTATAATTAAAATACAGTAGATTTTACGACAAATATATTGTATAATTTACAGTAGTTCACTATAATACTTAATATAAGTATTATAAACAGTTGGATTGTTAGTCTTAAAGAGACTAATGGAAAAGATTTATCTAATATTTTTATATAGATAAATAAATATCAGGAGGTGAAAAAATGCCAACTATAAGCCAATTAGTAAGAAAAGGAAGAAAAGTTTCTGTAACTAAATCAAACTCACCAGCACTTAAAAACTGCCCACAAAGAAGAGGGGTATGTACAGTAGTTAAAACTTCTACTCCAAAAAAGCCTAACTCAGCATTAAGAAAAGTAGCAAGAGTAAGACTTACAAATGGATATGAAGTAACTGCATATATTGGTGGTGTAGGACACAACTTACAAGAGCATAGTGTTGTTCTTATAAGAGGTGGAAGAGTAAAAGACCTTCCTGGGGTTAGATACCACGTAGTAAGAGGAGCTCTTGACTGTGCTGGAGTAG
>NZ_JBOGCC010000288.1:0-1800 GCF_051656525.1 Clostridium sp.
GTCATTGATGGGGGTCTTAGTCGCTAACTGGTATTCGCCCTGCAAAGCTGCCCCACAGCCTTACAGGGCTATCACAAACATAATGGAGATATGTTTATGACTGGCACCAATGTTACTTTAAAAATCGTTGACCCTGTAATTCCTGCTGAGCTTCAGAACCTGAGAGACCTCGAAAAATGCGTTGAGGCCATTTCAGAGCTCGCCAGCGCAACCGAAGGCTCTCAGCTTCACAGCCTTCTAGTTATCCTGTCTGAGCGCCTTACAGGCTCATTTGAGCGCGTTTACGTTGATTCAGTGCAGCACCTTGATTCCTAACTGACGCGCTTCGCTTGTCCAATCCCTGACCGGTCAGCAATTAAAATTGCTACCCGCTCAGGGATTTTTTTATATAAGCCTTTGATTTTCATGTGAATTCTCAACTTTATATAACTGAAATTATATATCGTTGATGTATAACGACTTTTTGATTCCGGTCTACGGAAATCAAATGGCGGTTATACAAAACATATCCTGTCCCTGGCTTGTCCCTGGCTTGTTGGGCTCTTTATGATGCCCAGCGCAGCAGGGCATGAGAGGCGGCGAGATCATCTATCCCGTGCTCACTGCTTTACCGCCCGCCGTGCACAGCTTTCGGGCAGCGCGTGCGCGAAACCTCCCCACACTGCCGAGCGCTTTTTTTAAGGTGCCCAAGCGATGCGCTTTTGATTGGGTTTCCGCCGTTCGTTCGACGTCATGGATTCCGAAACCATCCATCAGCCCACTTTGCTGCCATTTCGGACAAAAGTGGCTGACGGCAGCTTTTCGGGAGGGGCCCCGCTCCGTCGGGGAGGGTTCCTGAAAAATGCAGGAGGCCAGCTTTTGCAACGAGCTTTTTTTTGCAAACTGGACTGGCGGGAGGAAGTTCGGGGTTCTGTGACACCCGAACTTTGGCACGAAAAACCATACTAAAGTTCACCCCTTCCGGATGAACATCACGTTTTTAGCCCAGCCGGAAAAGCTCGTTACATTGTAATTTTCAGGGGCGTTTAACGGCCTGATAGTTGTGAGCCAGCGAACAAAATCAGGCCGAAAACAGCCCTTGGTATAGTTACCAAAACTACTTCCCCCGACTTCTGTGAACTCGGTTCAAGAACGGAGAGTAATAAGATACAGAAGGGGATCTAGGCAGGACAAGGGCTAGACGGAAGGATTGTTATCTTATAGGATAACATGAGTATCATATATGATAACAATATCTGGGGGTATGGATGACCGGAAAGCGAATTTCGCAGGTTGATTTATCGACCGGTGAAGTGGTTGGTAGCTTTGTTGCTGTCATCAGACCAAAGCAAAAGAGTAGCTTTGAGAGGCATTTTACAATGAACCAAGACGCTCTAATGATTCTCGCAAAGAACCTTAAAGGCGAGGAGCTTCGCGTTCTCATGGTGCTTCTGAGTGAGCTTGATTACGAGAACTACATACAGGTTCCGCAAATGGATATTGTCGAGAAGCTTGGGATGCAGAGATCAAACGTTAGTCGCTCAATCAAAGTCCTTCTCGATATCGGAGTTATTTTGCTGGGCCCAAAAATCGGGCGCAGTTACTCATACAGGCTTAATCCGCAGTTTGGTTGGAAAGGCACTGTAACCAATCACCGGAAAGCGCTTAAAAACGGCCTATGCGTCATTGATGGGGGTCTTAGTCGCTAACTGGTATTCGCCCTGCAAAGCTGCCCCACAGCCTTACAGGGCTATCACAAACATAATGGAGATATGTTTATGACTGGCACCAATGTTACTTTAAAAATCGTTGACCCTGTAA
>NZ_JBOGCC010000289.1:0-1521 GCF_051656525.1 Clostridium sp.
GCTATTTTCATAAAACCACCTCCAATATATAAAGACGAATTTTTTCTTAAAAACTAAGTGTACTTATGTAAAATAATCAAAAAAATAGAGTAATAGTTTATATTTTTCTTAAAACTATTACCCTACTTATTTTTTATTTAATATCACACCATAACTTCAAAAATAAGTTTATCTTCTGAAATAAATTCCTTATGATGATATTCTTTATTCTTATTAAAATTAAATATTAATAAATAACCTTCATTCAATTGTTCAATATTTAAATAATCTATCACATGCTTTTATTATCAATTTTAGAATCCATATAATTATAAATTAATTCTGAAAATATAATATTTGATATTTTTACATATCCATTTTCATTTTTTAAATATCCGAACATATACCCTAAATTTATTTCTGGATTATAAATTTCAAATTTTTTCTCTACAGCAAAAATTAATAATGTTTCTATTAATTTATATAAATCATTATTATTTTCTAGGTTCTTAATTAAATCATCAAATAATGTATTATGTTCAGCTAATACTATTTTTATTGCCCTATGAATATCTTTTATTTCCCATTTTCTTTTATCATTTTTTATTATATTTTCATCAACTATTTGACATACTCTACTAACTAAAAATGGGTATCCTGATGTAAATCTATATATTTCATTACTTAACTTAAAAATATCCATAGTTAAATTATTTGATTTTGAATATTCTAATAACATGCTAGATATCTCATCTATATTAAAACTCATATCAATATCAAAATTTACTGCTATATTCCAAGGTGAATTATAAATTCTATCTTCATTTTCCCTAAGTTTTAATTTAAGATTTTTAATATCATAAACCCCAGCTAAAATTACAGATTTAAATGATGTCGATCTTCCTTTTTCTCTTTTAATATACTTATCTCTAAGCATACTTAAAAAATTTAAAAACAATTTATTATTAGCTAATTTATCAACTTCATCTATCAATAAAATAATTTCTCTATCAAAAGTTATATTAGATATTAATTCTGATAATTCACTAATATTCTCGACCTCTCTAAGTTCGTCTAATAACAATTTATCTTCTATTGAATCTCTCATTAAACTAATAAACTCATTACAAAACAATTTACTATCTTTAAATAATTTTTCATCACTGCCCTTAAAACTAATATCAATAACTATATATTTATTTTTCAATTTATTATATAGTTCATTTAAAGTTGTTGTTTTACCATATTGCCTAGGTCTATTTATAATAAAATAAAATTCATTTTCTATTAAATTTTCTATTTCATATAATTTATCTAAAACATCAACCATATAATGTTTTTTACTAACACATATTCCTACAGTATTAAATCTTTTTTTCATAATATCCCTCATCCTTAAAACAAAAAATAGCTACTAAAACCTACTTATATTCTTCTATCATAACAATATTAATTATAGAAGCTGTAAAGTTTTAGAGCTATTTTTTTATTTCACTGAATTTCTTTCCCAGTAATCCAAAGTTCATATTCACTAATATCAAT
>NZ_JBOGCC010000290.1:0-13448 GCF_051656525.1 Clostridium sp.
CATAAAGAAAATATAGGCGTTATTTTAGATTGGGTTCCTGGTCATTTTTGTAGAGACAGTCATGGACTAGCTTATTTTGACGGAGCTGCTTGTTATGAGTATGCAGAGGGCTGGAAAGCAGATAATAAAGGTTGGGGAACTTTAAACTTTGATTTAGGTAGGCCCGAGGTTCGCAGTTTCTTAATTTCAAATGCTATTTATTGGATTAAAGAGTTTCATATAGATGGATTTAGAATGGATGCCGTTACTAATATGATTTATTTAAGTTATGGAAGAAATCATGGAGAATGGATACAAAATAGTGATGGAACTGATATAAATTATGATGGAGTTAGTTTCATAAGAGAGTTAAATTCACATATTATAGAGAAATATCCTAATATAATGCTTTGTGCTGAAGAATCTACAACTTTTCCTAAAGTATCATTTCCAGTCTCAGAAGAAGGGCTAGGCTTTCATTTTAAGTGGAATATGGGATGGATGAATGATACCTTAACTTATATAGAAGATGATCCCATTTATAGACAGTATATTCATGAAAAAATGAATTTTTCAATGGCGTATCATTATAATGAGAATTTTATACTTCCATTATCACATGATGAAGTAGTTCATGGAAAAAAATCTTTAGTAAATAAAATGTGGGGAGATTATTTCAATAAATTTGCTGGATTTAGAGCATATATGATTTATAAAATGGGACATCCTGGGAAAAAATTATTATTTATGGGTGGAGAGATTGGACAATTTATTGAATGGAATAGTACTAAAGAGTTAGATTGGCATCTAGTGGAAAAGTATGAGATGCATAAGAATATTCAGAGGTTTTTTAAGGATTTAAATAAGTTTTATCTTCATAATTCTGAACTTTGGTCTAGAGATTATGAGTCAGAAGGGTTTAATTGGATTGATCCAGATAATAGAACTCAAAGTATATATAGTTTTATTAGAAAAGGGAAACAAAAAAATGAAATACTAGTTGTTTTAATAAATTTTACCCCAAGATATTATGAAAATTATGAAATAGAAGTTCCTAAAAAAGGAACATATATAGAAGTATTTAATAGTGATAATAATATTTATGGTGGTTCTGGAAAAATTAATTTAGAAAAAAGTACAACTTATGAAAAAGAAGTGGATAAGTTACCATATAAAATAAAAATAAAAATTCCTCCAATGGGTGGAATGATTTTACGATATGAAGGAGAAAAATAATGAAGATACTATTTGCAGCTACAGAAGCACATCCATTTATAAGAACAGGTGGTCTTGGGGATGTTATAGGTGCTTTAAGCAAGGAACTTGCTAAAAACAAAGAAGATGATATAAGAGTAATAATTCCGAAGTATAAGGATATGAAACTAGAGTTCAAAGAAAAAATGACACATCTGAAACATATTTTTGTAGATGTTGGTTGGAGACATCAGTACTGTGGAATAGAAATGATAAGAAAAGATAATGTAACATTTTACTTTATAGATAATGAATACTACTTCAATAGAGATGGTTTATATGGTTTTTTTGATGATGGTGAGAGATTCGCATTTTTTGATAGAGCAGTACTTGAAGTACTTAATGTAATAAATTGGTTTCCGAATATTATTCATTGTAATGATTGGCAATGTGGAATGATTCCAGTTTTATATAAACTTGAGTACAAGTTTAAACAATCTTATGAAAATATTAAATTTGCTTATTCAATCCATAATCTTCTATTCCAAGGAAACTTTGATAAAAATATGCTTGGTGAGTTGTTTAACTATGATTTAGAACAATTCAATAATGGAATGATTGAATTTCATGGTGGTATAAGTTATATGAAAGGTGGGATAAATTATTCTGATAAGGTATTAACTGTTAGTAGTACTTATGCAGAAGAAATTCAGACTCCAGAGTTTGGAGAAAATCTAGATGGGCTACTAAGAAGTAGAGGTGCTGATATTCAAGGAATTCTTAATGGCATAGATTATGAAGAATATAATCCTAAGACGGATATATATATAGAAAAAAATTATTCAGTTGATAATATAAAGGATAAACTTCAAAATAAAATAAAATTACAACAAGAACTTGGATTAAAAGTTGATATAGATATTCCTCTTCTAGGGATGGTAACAAGATTAACATCTCAAAAAGGGTTAGATATATTAAGAGATAGTATAGAGGAAGTTTTAAAAGATAATATACAGCTTGTTATATTAGGAACTGGAGATTTCCAGTATGAAGAATTTTTTAGAAATTTAGAAATGTGGTATCCAGATAAGGTCAGAACTAAAATTCTTTTTGATAATGCTCTTTCACATAGAATTTATGCTGGAGTAGATATGTTCTTAATGCCTTCTAGATTTGAACCATGTGGTCTTGGACAACTTATAGCATTAAGATATGGATCAATTCCTATAGTTAGAGAAACAGGAGGCTTAAAAGATACAATAGCCCCTTATAATAAGTATGAAAATTCAGGAAATGGATTTAGTTTTAAAAATTATTCATCTTTTGAATTAAAAAATATAATTATGTATGCACTAGAATTATATAAAGAAAAAGAAAAATGGAATGGGTTAATTGAACGCGCAATGAAATCTGATAATAGCTTTAAAAAAGCTGCAGATATATATAAAGATTTATATAAAAAATTATTATAAATAAAATCTAAATTAAATTTAAATGGGTAAAAATTCTTCTTATAGTGATATATATAACTTAACTTAAATATAATTAATATACGTATAAACATTTTAATGAAAGAATTTTAGAAAATAATATACAAATTAGTGGAAGGGATGACTTTTATGAGAACAAACAATAATAAAGAAATAGTAGGAATGATATTAGCAGGAGGACAAGGTACAAGACTAGGTGTATTAACTGAGAGATTAGCAAAACCAGCAGTTCCATATGGCGGAAGATATAGACTTATTGATTTTCCTTTAAGTAACTGTGTAAATTCAGGAATAGATACAGTAGGTGTTGTTACACAATATAAACCAAAAGCTATTTATAGACATATAGGTGATGGTGAAGCATGGGATTTAAAAAAGGTAGATGAGGCTGGTGTAAGTTTCTTACCACCTTATACGGAGGAAGATAAAGACAATTGTTATACAGGAACAGCTAATGCAATTTATCAAAATATAGAATATATTGATAAATATAATCCTGAGTATGTTCTTATTCTTTCAGGAGATCATATTTATAAAATGGATTATACAGAGATGTTAGATCACCATAAAAAAATGAATGCTGATGCTACAATTGCAGTACTTGAAGTGCCAATGGATGAAGCTAGTAGATTTGGAATAATGAACACAAATGAAGATAGTACTATCTATTCATTTGAAGAAAAACCAAAGTTCCCAAAAAGTAATAAAGCTTCAATGGGAATTTATATCTTTACATGGAGTGTGTTAAAAGAATATTTAACAAATGATGAGAAAATTGAATCATCAAGTCATGATTTTGGAAAAGATGTTATTCCAATGATGCTTGAAGATAAAAAGAAAATGGTATCATTTTCTTTTAAAGGATACTGGAGAGATGTAGGAACTGTTGAAAGTCTTTGGCAAGCAAATATGGACCTTTTAAGCAATGAATGTGAGCTAAGCGTAAATGATAAATGGAAAATCTCATCTGCTAATATTTCAGAATATGAAAAATGTCAAATAAGCAAAACAGCTATTATAAAAAATTGTATCTTAGGTGATGAATGTGAAATTGATGGGTGTATTGACAATAGTATTCTATCATCTGGTGTAAAAATTGGTGAAGGTGCTGTAGTTGAAAATTCAGTAATACTAGCTAATACAGTAATCGAACCTTATGCTATTATAAGCAATGCCATTGTTGGTTGTGATTCAGTAATAAAAGAAAGAACAGTTATTGTTGAAAAAGATAATATTACTGTTGTAGGACCAAAAAGAATAGTATCTGAAAATAGTAATCTTGAAAAAATTGAGATTTTAAAAAAATCTAAGTCAAAAGAAAAAGTAGTTTTAATATAAATTTCGAATTAATCTGTCTATAAATTATAGGCAGATTAATATTTTTTATTAAATAAACATGAAAAAAATGAAATTAAATTGAAAAGATAAAAATATATCATTAATTAATGTAAAAGCAAATTGAAAAAGTTTACCTTGACGGGTATAATTTTAAATAACTAAAGAGAAAGCAAAGGAAGAAACTATGAAAAAAAAAGTTTTAGTCATTATTATTGCCGCAGTTATAGTAGTTGGTGGTGCAACTACAGTTTTTGCATTAGATCATAACCAAAATAATTCAAAAAATACAACTGTAGATCAAACCAAAAGTACTAATGCACCAGCGACTAAGAGTACTACTACAACTGAAAAATCTAAGAGTCAAACACCAAATGTAATAGATTATTCTAATTTTCAATATGTAAATATTAATTATGATGGAATTTCAATGGAGTGTCCAAGCTTTTTAGTAGATAAAAGTGTGACAAATGGACAAGAGATTTTAAAAAGTTCTGATGGAACAGTAACTTTAGAATTAAATAAAATTCAAAATGAACATGGAATTACTTCATATTATAACAGTATAAAATCTAATTTAACCCAAATTGGATTTAATTATTTAGGAAAAAACACTTACAGCTTAGCTTTTGCAAATGGAAACAATGAAGTTTATGAATGTGGAATTGTAAATGGAAATTCTATTATAACTTTTAAATTAACATATCCAAAAGATAAAGAGAGTAACTTTGATACAATAATTCCTAAAGTATATAGTAGTTTTATTTCTAATATTTATGTAGAACCTACTACTAAAACTATTACTGCTGTAAAAACTACAAATAATAAACCACAAACTGTATCAACTACTACAAAAAACACAGAAGTAGTAAACAAAAATAATTCAAATGCAACAAGTAATGAATCTTCTCAAAAATCAAATACAACTACTTCAAGTAATACAAATCAAATTATAAATAATCCAAACTTTACTTATGATGTTGCAGCTGGAGATTTAAAACAATATTTAACATTAACTGGTCAATGGCAAGAAAATCATGGTAGATATAGTTATGAACTAGAGAATGATGGACAAAATACATCTGAAGCAGCATATGAGATAGGAAAAGAATTTGCAAATGATCCTCAGTCAAAAGAATATCTTCAAAATATAGAGAATCATACACCAAATTATGCTATTAATTATATGTGTTATGTTATGAATACAAAACAATCAGGATATACAAATAGAATTGGAACATATTATTTAACAAGCAATGCTATATATCTTCAAAATATGGTTAATATGCAAATAACAAAAGTAGCTAATATTGAAAATGGAACAATAGAATTAACTTAACAAAAAAACTTAAAGTCTAATGGCTTTAAGTTTTTTTATTTTCATTTATTCAAAGAGTAACAAAAGTTATAAACTTATCATTTATTATATAAATAAGAAAAAAGGAGAATTTTTATGGAAAGGCGAGATAATAAGAATTTAAAAGGTGTAGATATAAGTAAATGGCAAGGAAATGTAGATTTTTATAAAATTGAACAAGGTGGCTATGATGTTGTTATATTAAAAGCTACAGAAGGTACTGGGTTTATAGATGGTTACTTTGAAACAAATTATGAAAAAGCTAAAAAAACAAGTTTAAAAATTGGAGCATACCATTTTTTAAGTGAAAAATCTGATCCTATAGATCAAGCAAGAGCATTTTGGGCTACTATAAAAAATAAAAAATTACATGTTTATCCAATATTAGATGTTGAGATAGATACTATGGGAAGAGGACCTAAAGGGGTTACTGATAGATGTTTAGAATTTTTAAATGAATTTAAAAACTTAAGTGGATATGAGTGTATTATATATACTTACACTTCATTTGCTAATTCAAAATTAGATAAAAGACTAAGTAAGTATAATTTATGGATTGCTCATTATGGTGTAAGTACTCCAGGAAGAAATAATATTTGGGATACATGGGTAGGTTTTCAATATACTGATAAAGAAAAGGTTCCAGGTATTACTTCACCTTGTGATGCAAATGAATTTAAGCTTGAAATATTATTAGATACTAGAGTTGATAAAAATCCAGTTTCTCCAGTAAAACCACCAGTGACTAAACCAGTCCCTCCTGACAAAAAAAATCTTTATGAAGAATTTATTAGTGGACAAGAGGTTATAAATTTACAAAAAGAATTAAATAAATTAGGTGCTAATCTAAAAATAGATGGACTTTTTGGAGAAAATACACTAAAAGCATGTAAGATTATAAAGAAAGGAGATAAAGGAACTTTAGTTAAATTGATACAAGTGAGATTAACTAAAAAAGGATTTAGTTTATCTCCATATAATACTGATGGTGATTTTGGTAATTTAACAGAACAAAAAATAAAAGAATTCCAAAAGAAAAATAAACTTATTTCTGATGGAATTGTAGGTCCAAATACTATGAAAGAACTATACTCTAAATAAAAAGTAATCTACCACTTTTCTTTACAAGATTTCTAAGAAAGGATATAATATTTTTAAAATAAATATTTAATTATTCGGTGCATATAATATTTAAAATTTAAATATTATATGATTAAAAGGGAAAATGGTTAAAATCCATTACAGCCCCCGCTACTGTATTTGCTGACAATACTCTAATAAACCACTAAAGATTTTTCTTTGGGAAGGAAGAGTAAAGGATGAAGCATAAGTCAGGAGACCTGCCTAATAAAAAAGAATTACTAAACTTCGGTGGGAAGGAGGGGATTTTATTTATCTAATTTTCGAATAATTAGATTTTTTATAGAATGCTTAAACACCCTAAAAAGGGTGTTTTTTTATTTTTAAAAAAAGAAAGTTAACTTAAAGGAGTATACTATGAAAAAAGCAATTATTGTTGTTAGCTTTGGAACAAGCTATCAAAAAGCTCTTAAAAACTCAATTGAACAAATTGAAAATGATATCAAAAGAGAATTTCCAGAATACGATCACTTTAAATCATTTACAGCACATATGATTATAAAAAAAATGAAAGATGTTTATAATATACATATAGACACACCAGAGGAAACTTTAGATAAATTATATAAACAAGGATATGAAGAAGTTATAATGCAACCTCTTCACATTATTCCAGGAGAAGAATTCGATTATATAAAAAATGTACAAGCTAACTTTCAAGATAAATTTAAAAGTCTAAAGGTTGGAAGACCAATTTTATATTATCAAGGAATTGAAGAAGTTGATTTTGATTATTCTCTATTTATAGATTCAATAAAAGATATTTTAGATAGCAATGAAAATATAGTATTTTTTGGACATGGAACTTCACATCCAGCAAGTTCAGCTTATAGTTGCCTTCAAGTTGTTTTAGAAGAGGAAGGCTATAATAATGCTTTTGTTGGAACAGTAGAAGGTCATCCTACTTTAGATAGTGTTATAAAAAGATTAAAAAGAAGAGATATAAAAGAAGTTTTATTATTACCTTTAATGGTTGTATGTGGTGATCATGTTTTAAATGATATGGCATCAGATGACGAGGATTCTTGGAAGAGTATTTTAGAATCTGAAGGAATAAAAGTAAATCTTTTTTTAAAAGGTCTTGGAGAAATTGAAGCTTTTAGAAATCTTTATGTAAAAAGAGTACATCAAACTATTAACGATACATTTAAAGGTGTTGGTGAAACAAAGAAGGGAAAGAAAAATGAAAACTTTAGTCTTATCATCTAATAAAAGTGGTGGTGGAAAAACAACTTTTACACTTGGGTTAATGAAAGCTTTAAAAAATAGAGGATATGATATTCAGGGTTTCAAATCAGGCCCTGATTATATAGATCCAGCCTTTCATAGAAAAGTTACAGGAAAAGCTTCAAGAAACTTAGATCTTTTTTTAATGGGTGAAGAGGGATTTAGAGAATCTTTTAATAGAGGTAGTGGTGATTTTGCTATTATTGAAGGTGTTATGGGACTTTATGATGGAAAAGGAATAAGTGATGAATTTTCAACCTATAGTACTTCAAAAGCATTAAATAATGCTCCTATTATTTTAATCCTTTCACCTAAAGCACAAAGTTTAACCTTCTGTGCTGAACTTAAAGGGCTAATAGAATTTAGAGAAGCTAATATAAAAGGTATTGTATTAAATAATATAAATAAAATGTATTATCTTTTACTTAAAAAAATAATTGAAGAAAATTTAAATATAGAAGTATTTGGATTTATTCCACAAACTGAAGGATTAAATTTAAAATCTAGACATTTAGGACTTATTCAAAGTGTTGAGATTTTAGATTTAGAAGAAAAAATAGATCTTTGTGCAGATCTTATAGAAAAAAATATTGATATGACAAAGTTAATAAATTCTTTTGAAGATATTAATTTAGAAAAATCAAAGAAAGATATATTTAAAACTTTTAATATTTCACAAAAAAAGAAAATTGGAATAGCATTTGATAAAGCATTTAATTTTTATTATAAGGAAAATATAGAGTGTTTAGAAAAAATTGGAGAAGTAATTTATTTTAGTCCATTAAAAGATAAATGCCTTCCTAAAAATTTGGATTTTCTTTATATAGGTGGAGGATATCCTGAAATATTTAAAGAAGAACTATCAAAAAATAAAAGTATGTTAAATTCTATAAAAAAAGAACTTCAAAATGGACTTTCTTGCTATGGTGAATGTGGTGGTTTTATGTATTTAACTGAAGAAATAGATGGCTACGAAATGGTTGGTTTTTTTAAAGGAAAAACTTTTATGACTGATAAATTAAATAATTTTGGATATGCACAAATAGATTTTAGGGGAATGAAAATAAATTGTCATGAATTTCATAAATCTAAAACAGAAATTGATGAAACTCCAGTATTTAATATAAGTAAAGAAAATTATACTGGAATATTAAAAACTTGGCAGTGTGGATATGAAAAAAACAATACCCTTGCTGGATACCCACACATCCATTTTTTTAGTAATAGAAAATTTTTTGAATATATATTACGACTATAAAAATTAAAGTTATATATTTAAAATTTAATGTGAAAAGAGGAAAAAAATGAGTTATATAAAAAATCCAATGGATATTGAAAATAGAAGTTTCCAAATTATTGGGGAAGAAATGGGCGAGAGTAACTTTTCAGATGATGAATTAAAAATTGTAAAGAGAGTTATTCATACAACAGCAGACTTTGAATATAAAGATTTAATAGATATAAGTCCTACTGCAATAGAAGAAGGAGTTAAAGTTTTAAAAAAAGGAGCAAAAATATATACTGATACTAATATGGCTTTATCAGGTATTAATAAAATGGCTCTAAAAAAATTAAATAGTAATGTAATCTGTTATGTAAATGAAGAGAGAGTTCATAAGGAAGCTAAAGAAAGAGAAATAACTCGTTCGATGGCTGCAGTAGAAATAGCTGCAAATGAAGATGTAGATATATTCGTGTTTGGAAATGCTCCAACAGCACTTTTTAAACTTAAAGAGCTTATAAATGATGGAAAAGCTAGTCCAAAACTTATAATTGGTGTTCCAGTAGGATTTGTAGGTGCCGCAGAAAGTAAAGAAAACTTAGATGAATTAAATATACCGTATATAACTATAAACGGAAGAAAAGGTGGTAGCACAGTAGCAGCAGCTATTGTAAATGCATTAATGTATATGTGTGTAGATAGATAAAATGTTAGATTTATATATTGAAGCCGATGGGAAAAAATTAAGATGTGGTTATACTACTGGTTCAACTGCTGCTGCAGCATCAAAAGCAGCTACAGTTATGCTTTTTAATCCTGATATAAATTTAGAATTTATAGAAATAGATACTCCAAAGGGAATTAGGTTAAATCTTAAAATAAATTCAATAGAAAAAGGTAAGAATTATGTTTCAGTATCTATATTAAAAGATGGTGGAGATGATATTGATGCTACAGATGGAATAGCTATTTTTTCCACTGTAGTAAAAGAAAAATCTGGATTTTATTTAACAGGTGGAGAAGGTGTAGGTTTTGTAACAAGGGATGGTCTTTCTATCCAAAAGGGCGAGTATGCTATAAATCCAGTTCCAAGAAAAATGATAGAAAAAGAAGTTTTAGAAGTTCTTCCAAAAGGAATGGGAGTTTCCATAACGATATCTGTTCCTGAAGGCCGTGAAATAGCTAAAAAAACTTTTAACCCAAGACTTGGAATAGAAGGTGGCATTTCAATACTTGGAACAACGGGAATAGTAGTTCCAATGTCTGAAGATGCTATAAAGGAATCTATTAATATAGAGATTAAACAAAAAGCTAAGGAAAATAAAAGAATAGTTTTAACTTTTGGAAATATAGGTGAGAAATGTGCTATTGACTTAGGATTTAAAGAAGAGGAAATTGTTATTATTTCAAACTTTGTAGGTTTCTCTTTAGAAAAGGCAAAAGCTATGAAAGTTTCAGAAATAATTTTAGTTGGACATATAGGTAAACTTAGTAAGGTTGCTTATGGATGCTTTAATACACATAGTAGAGTTTCTGATGTTAGACTTGAGGTTATAGCATTAGAACTATTTCTTTTAGGATATGATAGAGAATTTGTATCTAAAGTAATGGAAGAGAAAACAAGTGAAGGAGCAGTTAAACTCCTAGGTGATGGTTTTGAAAAACTTTATTTTAATATAGGTGAAAAAATAAAAAAAAGAATGTCTATTTATACATATGATGAAGTAAAATGTCATGCTGTAATGTATAGTGGATATTCAGCCTATAATATTCTATATAATTCTTTAGAAAAATCTTAAATAGAACCTAAAAAATTTTAAAATAAAAGGAAAATTTAAAATATGATTTATGTTGTTGGTATAGGTCCAGGGCATAGAGACTATATACTTGGAAAAGCTATAAAAACTTTAGCAAATGTGGATAAAATTATAGGCTTTTCTAGAGCTATAGATGCAGTGGATTTTATAAATAATAAAAAAGAAAAATTAGAAAGTCTTTTAGAAATAATAAAGAGAGTAGAAGAATTCAATGGAGATATTGCAGTAGTTGCATCAGGTGATCCTACATTTTTTGGAGTATCTTCTTATATAAATAAAAAGACAACAAAAGAAGTTAAAGTTATTCCAGGACTTAGTTCTTTTCAATATATGACAAGTAGCTTAAATAAGCCTTGGAGCTTTGCTTATACAGGAAGTATGCATGCAAGAGAAGATTCTTTTATAGAGAGAATAAAAGAAAATGAATTAAGTATTTGGCTTTGTGATAAAAAGAATACACCAAATAAATTATGTGAAAGCCTTTTAGATATAGATTGTATTATCTATATTGGAGAAAACCTATCTTATGAAAATGAAAAATTAGTTTTTGGTAAACCAAAAGATTTTATAGAAGAAGAATTTAGTGATATGAGTATTCTTATGGTTGAAATAATAGAGAAAAAGTAATATTAACTAAAATATATTTAATAAACGTTAAAAGATTACTAAAAAACTACGCAATGAAAGGAAAAATTATGATTTTAATAAAAGATAATGAATTTTTAAGAGGAGATTGTCCTATGACTAAAGAAGATATAAGAGCTTTAGCTATATGGAAAATGGACCTTAAAGAAGACTCAAAAGTTTTAGATGTTGGAGCAGGAACTGGAACTATAACTGTTCAAGCAGCTCTTATAGCAAATAAAGGATTAGTTTATTCTATTGAAAGAGATTTACCTGCAATAGAAACTACAGAAAAAAATATAGAAAAGTTTAATTGTAAAAATATAATTTTAGATAAAGGTGAAGCTATAGAAATTTTAGATAAATATAAAAAGGAAGAGAATACTTTCAATTCTATTTTTATAGGTGGTTCTGGTGGAGATTTAGAAGGAATAATTGAAAGATGTCATAATATTTTAAAACCTTCAGGAACTCTTGTTATGAACTTTATAACATTAAATAATTCTTATATAGCAATGGAAAAGGTGAAATCTTTAGGATATAAACTAGATGTGTCTTTAGTAAATATAAGTAAGAATAGAGGACAAAGCTATATGATGATTGGATTAAATCCAATTTATATAGTTAAATGTGTTAAAGGAGAATAGAATTATGGCAAAATTATATGGAATAGGTGTAGGACCTGGTGACAGTGAGCTTATTACTGTGAAAGGAGTTCGTGCTATAGAGAATAGTCAGGTTATAGTTGCTCCAACAGGGACAGAAGGTGGAGAAAGCATAGCTTTAAATACAGTTAAAGAATATATCAAAGAAGGAACAGAAGTTTTTATAAAACATTTCCCTATGGGTGGAAAGAATAAAGAGGTTAAAGTAAAAGAAGCCTATGATTTAGTTGAAAAAAAGCTTAGAGAAGGAAAAAATGTAAGTTTTTTAACTATAGGGGATCCATTTGTATATAGCACATATATTCATCTTTTAAAGCAAATGGAAGAAAAGAATTTTACTGTAGAAACAGTACCAGGAATAACTTCTTTTTGTGCATCAGCTAGTATTGTAGGAAGAACTATAGTTGTTGGAGATAATAGACTTACTGTAATGCCAGCTACTAAGGTACATGAAATAACTGATGAAAAATATGTAGTTATAATGAAGGTGTACAAGCGTGAAGGAGAAGTTTTAAATCTTTTAGAAGAAAAAGGATTTAGTTATGTTTATATAAGTCGTGCAGGACGTGAAGGTCAACTTATTTTAGAAGATAAAGAGGAAATACTAAAATGTAGAGATTATATGTCATTAATTTTAGCGAGTAAGGAGTAAATAGAAATGGTTTATTTTATAGGAGCAGGTCCAGGAGACGTTGATTTAATTACTGTTAAAGGAAGAGATATACTTTCTAAAGCAGATATTGTTATATATGCCGGTTCATTAGTAGCTAAAGAACATATGGATTTTTGCACGGCAGAGGCAGAAATTTACAATTCAGCTAAAATGACTTTAGAAGAAGTTATAGAAGTTATGAAAAAAAATAGAGATAAAACTATTGTAAGACTTCATACAGGAGATCCATCAATATATGGTGCTATAAAAGAGCAAATGGATGAATTAGATAAACTTGAAATTTCTTATGAAGTAGTACCAGGAGTTAGTTCTTTTGTAGCAGCAGCATCAGCTATAAAAAAAGAATTTACTCTTCCATCAGTAACTCAAACAGTTATTTTAACAAGAGTAGAAGGAAAAACACCGGTGCCAGAAACAGAAGATTTAGAAAGACTTGCAAGTATTGGAGCTTCAATGGCGTTATTCCTTTCTATAAGTATGATAGATAAAGTTGTAGAGAAGCTTAGACGTGGTTATGGAAGAAATGTTCCTATAGCTGTTATTGAAAGAGCTACTTGGGAAGATGAGAGAATTTTAATTGGAACATTAGATGATATAAGTGAAAAAGTTAAAGCATGTGGAATAACTAAATGTGCTCAAATTTTAGTTGGAGACTTTATAGACTGTGAATATGAAAAAAGTCTTTTATATGATAAGAAATTTACTCATATGTTTAGAAAAGGAAT
>NZ_JBOGCC010000291.1:0-10954 GCF_051656525.1 Clostridium sp.
GAAGCCCACCTCAAGATTAGATTTCCCATAGCGTAAGCTAGTAAGATCCCTTGAAGAACACAAGGTTGATAGGTTGGGGGTGTAAGCGTAGCAATACGTTCAGCTGACCAATACTAATAGATCGAGGGCTTGACCAATAATATTAACATATAATTTCAAGTGCAATTTTCAGAGAACAATCTGAATATTTGGTGATGATGGCATAGAGGGTACACTCCTTTCCATTCCGAACAGGAAAGTTAAGCTCTATAACGCCGATGGTACTGCACGGGTGACTGTGTGGGAGAGTAGGAAGTTGCCAAGTGAAAACAAGAGGAAAAAGATAGTCATTACTATCTTTTTTTTTATGGAGAAATTTAGTTTACAAAAAATTTATTTACAAAAGAGGAAGATAAATCTTTCTCTTTTCAACGCGTTCAAAAAAGAAAGAGGAAAGAAATAATAGTTTAACTACTATTTAGAGAAAGGAAGTTTTGTTAGTGAGAAAGCCAGAGTTTTTTTCTATGATTAAGAATAGAAAAACATGGATTAGCAAGGAACAAGTAATTAATGATGTTATAGCGGGGAGTGTGGTTGCGATAATAGCATTACCACTTTCAATAGCAATAGGGATATCATCAGGAGTAAGTCCAGCAAAAGGATTATTAACAGCAATAATAGCAAGTTTATGTGTATCTGTATTAGGCGGAAGTAGGGTCCAAATTGGTGGACCAACAGGTGGATTTGTTGTAATTGTTTATGGAATAATACAAACGCATGGATTCGGAGGATTATTAGTTGCAACACTAATGGCAGGGGTAATTTTAATTTTACTTGGAGTTTTTAGATTAGGGAATCTAATAAAACATATTCCAAGAAGTATTATATTAGGATTTACAGCAGGAATCGGAGTGGTGTTGTTCACAGCTCAGATACAAGAATTTTTTGGATTAAGAACTGGTAAATTACCAGTTGGATTTTTTGGAAAGTGGGAAACGTATGGACATACTATTGCTACAATAAGTATTTCCACATTAATAATAGGTCTTATATCTATAGGAATTATTGTATTTTTCCCTAAAATTAATAAAACTGTTCCAAGTTCTTTAATAGCATTAGTTTTTGTAACGATTGGAGTTAAAGTTTTGGGAATTGATACACCAACTGTTGGAAGTACTTTTGGGCCAATTAGTTCAAATATTCCAATGCCACAAATACCAAATCTTACTTTAGCAAATATGGAAAGTTTAATGATGCCAGCTATAACAATTGCAATTTTAGGATACATACAGTCTTTATTAACAGCAGTTGTTACTGATGATATGTTAGGACATAAGCATAATTCTAATACTGAACTTGTAAGTCAGGGAATTGCAAATATTGTACTATCTTTATTTGGAGGAATACCAGCAACGGGAGCTATTGCAAGAAGTACGGCAAGTGTTAAAAATGGGGGAAGAACTCCTATTGCAGGAATTGTACACGCAATTATTTTATTAGTTGTACTGCTTGTATTTATACCATTATTACAGTTTGTTCCATTAACAGTATTAGCAGCGATTCTTATTGTGGTATCATATAATATGACTGAATGGAGATTATGTAGAGATTTATGTAAGAAGGATAAATTTGATGGAATGGAACTAGTTCTTACATTAATTCTTACTGTTTGTGTAAATTTAGTAATAGCAATTGTAATTGCTATGATTGTTCATTTAGTAAGAACAAAATTGATAAATAGAAATATGCCAACATCTCCATCAAGAGCAAAAATGGGAATAGTATAGAGAATTTAAATATAGTTCTTAGTAACTGGGGCGTAATTTAAGAGCAAATTTTATTGTAAATAATAAAATTTGCTCTTTTTAATATATAGGAAAATATAAAAATTTGAAGACTATGAGTTAGATAAAATTTAGCTTATAGTCTTTTGTTTTTTTGAAAATATTTGATTTATAAATAAAATATTTGAATTAGTTAATGTGATTTAGTCTAGTATCTCATAGCTTTACAATAATTTAATTCTAAAATGATAACTTAATGAATATTATAAGTATGAGAAAAGTAATGAGATTATGGGAGGAATTAGAATTGGGGAATGTGGAGTTAAAAAGTGAGAGTGTTTTTAAAGATGTTCAAAAGTATGAGAAACATAATATAACAGATTTTAATATGTATCTTTTCCATCAAGGAAGAAATTTTAATTCATATGATATATTAGGAAGTCACTTAGTTAGAGAAGATGGAAAGAATGGCATTAGATTTACAACGTGGGCACCACGTGCGCAGGAAATTTTTCTTACAGGAGATTTTAATGGATTTTGTATTCAAGATAAATATAAAATGAAAAAAATATCCAACTTAGGATTATGGAGTTTATTTGTTGAAGGCTTGAATGAAGGTATTAAGTATAAATATGGGATAAAAAATTGGAATAATGAAATGGATTATAAAGCAGATCCTTATGGAATATGTTCTGAAGTTAGACCGAATAGTGCATCAATAGTATGCGTACCTAATGAGTTTAAGTGGAAAGATAGTGAGTGGATATTTAAGAGAAATAATTTAAATATATATGAGAGTCCTGTGAATATATATGAGATTCATTTAGGTTCTTGGAAGACAAAAGAAAATGGTGATTTTTTAGCTTATGATGAGTTAAGTGAGATTTTACCGGACTACTTAGAAGAGATGGGATATACACATGTAGAGATTATGCCATTAGTAGAGCATCCGTTAGATGCTTCATGGGGATATCAAGGACTTGGATTTTATTCTTTAACTAGTAGATATGGAAGTATAGAAGGTTTTAAGAAGTTAGTTAATGAATTGCATAGAAGAGATATTGGTGTAATTATGGATTGGGCACCAAGTCATTTTTGTAAGGATGGACATGGGTTATTTAAATTTGATGGAACACCAACATATGAGTATGAGGAAACTTGGAAAGCAGAGAATAAGGGATGGGGAACTTGCAATTTTGATTTAGGAAGACCAGAAGTTAAAAGCTTTTTAATCTCGAATGCATTATATTGGCTTAGAGAATTTCATATAGATGGACTTAGAGTTGATGCAGTATCAAATATGCTATATCTAAATTATTGTCGTGAAGAAGGAGAATGGGTTCCTAATATTTATGGTGATGATGGGAATTTAGAAGGAATTCAATTTTTAAAAGAACTTAATCAAGCTGTATTTAAAGAGTTTAGGAATGTAATGATGATAGCAGAAGAATCAACATCATGGCCAAATGTTTGTAAACCAATTGAGATGGGAGGATTAGGGTTTAATTTTAAATGGAATATGGGATGGATGAATGACAGTTTAGAGTATGTTGAATTAGATAGTTTATATAGAAAATTTAATCATACAGCCTTAACATTTCCTATGATGTACAATTACACAGAAAATTTTATTTTACCAATATCTCATGATGAAGTAGTTCATGGAAAGAAATCTTTATTAGATAAGATGTGGGGAGATTATTGGACAAAGTTTGCTGGACTTAGACTTTTTGGAGCGTATATGATGGGACATCCAGGTAAGAAGCTTTTATTTATGGGCAGTGAGTTTGGACAGTTTATAGAGTGGCGAGAATATGAGGAGTTAGAGTGGAAGCTTATAGATGCATATCCTATACATGGAGATATGCAAAGTTTTTTTAAAGAATTAAACAATATATATAAGAATAATAAAGCATTATATGAACAGGATTATAAGCCTTGTGGATTTAAGTGGATAGATGCAGATAATAATGAGCAGAGTATTTTATCTTTTATAAGGAAAGGAAAGAAAGAGGAGGATACTATTATTTGTATTTATAATTTTACGCCAGTAGTGTATTACGATTTTAGAATAGGAGTACCAAATATAGGATCTTATGAAGAGATATTGAATACAGATGAAAAGAGATTTGGCGGTTCAGGACAAGTTATGGGACAAGAGATATTTACAGAAAATGTTTGGGCACATGGAATGGAACAAAGTATTAGAGTTAAAATTCCACCAATGGGTGCTGTTTTTATGAAGTTAAAGAATACGATGAGTATAAAAGAAATTGAAGAAGGAGAGGACGAATAATGAAGATATTATATGTTGGAGGAGAGGCAAATCCATTTATAAAAAGTGGTGGACTTGGTGATGTTTTAGGATCTTTACCTAAGACTATAGTAGAAAAGGGTGATGATGCAAGAGTTGTTATTCCTAAATATAAGAATATTAAAGAAGAACTTAAAGAAAAGTTAGTTTTCAAAAAGTGGTTTATGGTTCAAGTGGGATGGAGAAGACAGTATTGTGGTGTATTTGAATATAATCATGAGGGAGTTATATATTATCTTTTAGATAATGAGTACTATTTTGGAAGAGATGGATTATATGGATATGCAGATGATGGAGAAAGATTTGCATTTTTTAATAGAGCGGTTTTAGAATTTTTAAAAGAAATAGATTATCAACCAAATGTAATTCATTGTAATGATTGGCATACAGGAATGATTCCAGTTTTATTAACATTAGAATATAGAAAAGATTTATTTTATTATGATATGAAAACAATATTCTCAATTCATAATTTAAAATTCCAAGGTGTGTTTGATAAGAATGTATTACCAGAATTATTTGGATATGATTTAGAGCCTTTTAATAATGGAAGTTTAGCTTTTGATAATGGAATAAGTTTTATGAAGGGTGGAGTAATGTATGCAGATAAAGTATCAACTGTTAGTTACTCATATGTAGAGGAGATAAAAACGGAGGAATATGGTGAAAGGATGGATTATTCTCTTAGGGAGAGAGGATATGCTTTAAATGGAATATTAAATGGAATTGATTATGATGAATATAATCCAGAGTTAGATAGATTAATTGATAGAAATTATAATGAAGAAAATTTTGAGGAAGGAAAAAAAGAAAATAAAATTAATTTACAAAGAACTTTAGGACTAAAGATTGATGAAAATATACCGATAATAGGAATTGTATCAAGGCTTACAAGTCAAAAAGGATTAGACTTAATTGTAACTATGCTAGATAGAATTCTTCAAAGAAATGTTCAATTAGTGATTTTAGGAACAGGTGATTATCATTTTGAGGAACATTTTAGACACTTAAATTATAGATATAAAGAAAAGGTGTCTGCAAATATAATGTTTGATAATAATTTAGCACATAAAATATATGCAGCATCAGATATGTTTTTAATGCCATCACTTTTTGAACCATGTGGATTAGGTCAATTGATTGCGCTTAGATATGGCTCTATTCCCATAGTTAGAGAGACTGGTGGATTAAAAGACACAATTTTACCATTTAATAAATATAATGGGGAGGGTAATGGATTTAGCTTTAAAAATTATAATGCACATGAAATGGCAAATGTGATTGAAGAAGCAATAGATACATTCTCAAATAAAGTTGTTTGGAATTCTATAGTAAGGCAAGCACTAAGATCAGATAACAGTTGGGAAAAATCCGCACAGGATTATTTAGATCTTTATGCGAGGTGTTAAGTAATCCTTATAAAATAGGAGGTATATTTTATGATAAATATAGGAAAAGAGGAGTTTAAGAAAGCTTACTTAAAGAAATTTCTTGAGATTCATGGAGAAGAACTAGGTGAGGGGAATAGTTATAAGAAGTATGAGGCTTTAGGAAGCTTAGTTAAAGATTATGTAGGAGAAAAATGGGTTCAGACTACAAGAAGGTATAATAATAGTGGTGAAAAACAAATATATTATTTTTCTATGGAATTTTTATTAGGAAGACTTCTAGGAGATGCATTATTAAATTTAGGATTGAGAGATGTATGTAGAGAGGCATTACATGATCTTAATATAGATTTAGATGAGTTGGAAAATTTAGAACATGATCAAGGACTTGGAAATGGAGGGCTAGGAAGACTTGCAGCTTGTTTCTTGGATTCTATGGCATCTTTGAATATAGCAGGACATGGTTGTGGAATAAGATATAAATATGGTTTTTTTGAGCAAAGAATAGTGGATGATATGCAAATTGAGGTTTCTGATAATTGGCTTAGAGATGGGAACCTTTGGGAAAAGAGAAAACAAGATAAAAAAGAAATAGTTAAATTTGGTGGTAATGTAATAGCAGAAGAAGTTGGTGGTAAAATTAAATTTACACACATAAATTATGAGCCTATATTAGCTGTTCCTTATGATACACCAGTAGTTGGATATGAACATGAAACAATAAATAATTTAAGACTTTGGAGTGCAGAAACTGTAAATGATGAATTTGACTTTTCATCATTTAGTAGAGGTGAATTTTTAAAGGCATTAGAGTATAAAAATTCAGTTGAAGCAATCTCACAAGTTTTATATCCAAATGATAGTCAATACGAAGGAAAAATGCTTAGGCTAAAACAACAATACTTTTTTGTGTCAGCAGGAGTACAAAGTATAATAAGACACTATAAGAAGTATAGTGGAAAAATAGAGAATTTAGATGAAAAAATAGCGCTTCATATAAATGATACTCATCCAACACTTGTAATACCAGAACTTATGAGAATTCTTTTAGATGAAGAAGGATTGGGCTGGGAAGAGGCATGGAAGATAACAGTAGGAACTGTTTCATACACAAACCATACAATACTTGCAGAAGCATTAGAAAAATGGCCAATAGATATGTTTAGAACACTACTACCAAGAATATATATGATAGTAGAAGAAATTAATAAAAGATATTGTCAAGAACTCTGGAATAAGTATATAGGACAATGGGATAAGATTTCAAGAATGGCTATAATTGCAGATGGGCAAGTTAGAATGGCTAACTTAGCTGTTGTAGGAAGTCATAGTGTAAATGGAGTTGCAAAGCTTCATACTGAGATATTAAAGAAGCAAGAGATGCAAGATTTATATTATTTTTATCCAAATAAATTTAATAACAAAACTAATGGTATAACGCATAGAAGATGGTTAGTTAAGAGTAATCCAGAGTTAACAAAACTTCTTAGAAATACTATTGGAGATGGATTTATAAAACATCCAACAGATTTAAATAAATTTGAGGCTGAAGTAAATAAAAAGGAAGTTCAACTAGAACTTTCAAGAATAAAAAGAGTTAATAAAGAAAAGCTTGCTAAAACTATATTAGATACAAAGGAAATTCTAGTGGACCCAGATTCAATTTTTGATGTTCAAGTTAAAAGAATACATGCATATAAAAGACAAAGTCTAAATTGTTTGAGAATAATGCATATGTATAATGAGCTTTTAGAAAATCCTAATAAAGATATAGTGCCAAGAACATTTATATTTGGAGGAAAGGCAGCACCAAGTTATCATTTAGCTAAGAATACAATAGAGCTTATAAATAGATTAGCTAAGGTAATAAATAGTGATCCAAGAGTTAATGAAAAAATGAAGGTAGTTTTCTTAGATAATTATAGAGTTTCATTAGCAGAAGAGATAATAAGAGCAACAGATTTAAGTGAGCAGATATCTACAACAACAAAGGAGGCATCGGGAACATCAAATATGAAATTTATGATGAATGGTGCACTTACTATAGCAACTTTAGATGGAGCAAATATAGAGATAAAAGATGAAGTAGGACCAGATAATATATTTATTTTTGGATTGCAATCACAAGAAGTTTTAGACCTTTATAAATATGGAGGGTATTCATCATATGAATATTATAGAGATGATCAGAGAATAAGAGCAGTTGTAGATGATTTAGTTAATGGTAAATATTATAGTGATAGAGAAAGATTTAAGCCAATGTATGATAATCTGATTACTCACAATGATGAATTCTTTGTATTAAAGGACTTTAATTCTTATATCGCAACTAATGAGAGAGTAGATAGAGAGTTTAGAGACGTATATAATTGGCAAAGGAAGTGTGGAATAAATATAGCACATTCAGGAGTTTTTTCTTCTGATAGAACTATATCTGAATATGCAACAGGGATTTGGGGATCAGAACTGATTTATAAAAATCTATAAAAAAAGGCTATCTAGAAGAAATTTTAGATAGCCTTTATTAAGTTTTAAAAAAACATATGTATAAAAGTAGTAGCTACAACATATGTTTAAGTAAGATAAAAGTTAACATATGAGAGGAGATTGGTTATGAAGAAGAATGATATAGTTGCGATGATACTGGCGGGTGGACAAGGTTCACGACTTGGTGTGCTAACAAAAAATTTAGCAAAACCAGCAGTTCCTTTTGGGGGGAAGTATAGAATAATAGATTTTCCGTTAAGTAATTGCTCGAATTCAGGTATATATAAAGTAGGAGTATTAACACAGTATAAGCCATTAGAGCTTAATTCACACATAGGAATAGGAAGTCCATGGGATTTAGATAGACGAGGAAGTGGGGTAAATATTTTACCACCATATCAAAAAGAAAAAGGTGGAATGTGGTATAAGGGAACAGCAAATGCAATATATCAAAATATAGAATATATAGATAGCTATAATCCTAAATATGTTTTGATATTATCAGGAGATCATATATATAAGATGGATTATTCTAAAATGTTAGATTTTCATAAAGAGAAAAATGCAGATGCAACAATTGCAGTTATAAATGTATCTATGGAAGAGGCAAGTAGATTTGGAATAATGAATACTAATTCAGATTCAACAATATATGAGTTTGAAGAAAAACCAGCATTCCCTAAAAGCACAAATGCATCTATGGGAATTTATATTTTTAACTGGAAAAATTTAAAAAGACATTTAGAAGAAGATGAAAAAAATCCAGTATCTAATAATGATTTTGGAAAAAATATTATACCTAAAATGCTTGATGAAGGAAGTACTCTTGTAGCATATCCTTTTGATGGATACTGGAAGGATGTTGGAACAATAAAAAGTCTTTGGGAAGCAAATATGGATTTGTTAGATAAAGATAATAAGTTATGTTTACATGATGATGAATGGAAAATATATTCAGAAAATCCTGTAAGCCCAGCGGCAATTATAGGAGAAGAGGCAAGTTTGAAAAACTCATTAGTAGTAGAAGGGTGTTTAGTAAAAGGAAAAGTCGAAGGGTCAGTTTTATTTCAAGGTGTTCATATAGGAAGAAATGTAACAATAAAAAATTCAGTTATAATGAACAATGCATATATAGAGGATAATGTTGTAATAGAAAAAGCAATTATAGGAGCAGAGGCTAGAGTAGGAAAAGAATCAAGAGTGGGAAATGGAAAAGAGATTGCAGTAGTTGGGGCTAAAGATTGTATTGAGAAAGGAAGTATAATAGTTTCAGATGTGGAACTATAATTTTTAGGGTGATAATATATGAAAGAATGTATCGGTATAATAAATTTAGATGAAAATGAAAATGGGTTAGGAGAACTTACTAAAAAAAGAGTAATAGGTTCAGTACCAATAGCAGGAAAGTATAGAGTAATAGATTTTGTTTTATCTAATATGACAAATTCAGGTGTGGAATGTATAGGAATATTTACAAAAAATAAATCAAGATCATTAATGGATCACCTAACTAATGGGCGTCCTTGGGATCTTCATAGAAAAAAAGATGGCCTTAAAGTCTTTAATTTTGGTAATGAAGATCCTTATTATGAAGATGTCCATAGCTTTTTAGAGAATATGGAATTCATTAAATATAGTAGGAAAGAATATGTAATAATGGCTCCATCATATATGATATGTAATATTGACTATAATGAAATACTAGAAGCACATAAAAAAAGTAAGAATGATGTAACTATGATATATAAAGAAGTAGATAATGCAGATAGAAGTTTTATGGACTGTGAGATATTAAACATAAAAGACGGTAATAGAATAACAAGTATAGGTGAGAATTTAGGTGAAAGTAAAAAAGCTAATGTAAATATGGAAATGTATATAATGAAAACAGAATTATTTGTTGATATAGTATATGATTCAATAAGAAATGGTGC
Organism: Clostridium sp.; assembly: GCF_051656525.1. Lineage (GTDB taxonomy): Bacteria > Bacillota > Clostridia > Clostridiales > Clostridiaceae > Clostridium. The sequence continues at coordinate 9,887 of NZ_JBOGCC010000291.1, forward strand.
ATATAGAAAAGTAAAACAATTTATTCATTCAAAATTAGATAAGCTAAAAGTAAATGCTTATAAATTTGAAGGATATTTAAGTTGTGTAAATACATTAGAAGAATATTATAAGACAAATATGAATTTACTAACACCAGGAGTATGTAAAGAGATATTTTCAAGTAAAGATTTAATATATACTAAATCAAAAGATTGTGCACCAACACAGTATACAGAAACGAGTAATGTGAAAAATTCAATAATAGCAAATGGATGTTATATAGAAGGGGAAGTTGAAGATTGTATTATAGGAAGAGGTGTACACGTAGCTCAAAATGTAAAATTAAAAGGATGCATAATAATGCAAAATGCAACTATAGGACAAAATTCTAAATTAGAAAATATTATACTAGAGAAGGGTATGAGAATTGGAGATGAAGAAAAGTATATAGGAACACCTGAATTTCCAATAATAATTCAACGAAAAAATAGTAGGTATTAAATAAAGTAAACTCAGTAGATTAAAGTGCTCATATTTGAGAAAATTTTTAAATTACTACTGAGTTTATTTTTTTATAAAAGAAATTTTGAAGAAAATATAAGGAAATTATATAGATTTTTTAATGAAATTCATCTATTGAGGATAATTATTCTGTAAGAAAGCATACAAATATTGTATTTAAGTAGAGGAAAACAAAGATAAATAAAGATAAGTGTGCCAGGCGTATCAATATTAGGAAAAAGGCGAAAAAAAGTGAAAAAAGGCGGAAAATTAAAATAATATCATTTTAATAAAAAAAATAAATAATCAAAAAATATTTAAAGTGGTAAGATAGTAAATGTTCCAAGCGACAGGGTCAAATACTTGAAGTAAAGGAACACTACAAAAAAACAAAAACAATTTTTAAAAAAAGTTGTTGACATAAAAGTTTTTAAGTAGTATACTAAACAAGTCGCCAAAAGCGATTGAAACAAAATGGTCTTTGAAAATTGAACAGATTAATATATAAACAAACTTAAACCAGCAATTCTTTTATTAGTAAGTTTTATGAGCAATTTAAGATTAAACTTTTTATTGAGAGTTTGATC
>NZ_JBOGCC010000292.1:0-1805 GCF_051656525.1 Clostridium sp.
TTTTCTTTTAACTCTGTTATAGTCCATCTTTCATTATATAATTGCCAAATTAGTATCCCTATAACTGCTACTAATAATATTATCTCTTCTCTCTTACCCATAGATATAATATTACTCATCTTCATCATTACTGTTAAAAGAATCATAATTATAATACTTGAATAATCTTCATATTTCTTCCCGCCTATAATATCATTAAAACTCTCCACAAGCTCTTCATCCATTTCATTATTATCTATATTACTAAATAAATTCTCATCTAAATTTCTTAAATCAACTATCAAGCTTTCCTCTATAATAGGCTCTTTACACTTCTCTGCATCATATTCTAGCCATTTTGTTATATCTCTTAATCCTATATTACTTTTACTAATCTTTAGATATTTAAGGCAATATTTTATTGTATTTATTAAACTCGTCTCATCTGCCTCCTCTTTTATCTTTAAATTTAAACTTCTCTTTTTATACTTAAATATTATATATTTCATACCCCTCTTTATCCCCCTGAGTTTACTAAATTTATCTATATATAACTTTTGACTTTAATCTAGTTACATATTGCTTACAACCATTTTCCTTTCTTCAATTTCTTTTGCTCCAATGCTTCTTATCAATGATAATCTTTCTTTAAAGTAGTTCTTTAAATTTTCATCTACACAATAAACATAACAGCCTTTCATTCCTCTTGTTAGTAATGTTCTATAAGTATTTTTTATTATTTCATCTGCTAATAATCTAGCCTTTTCTGGATTTTCTTTATTTAACTTTTTTATTCCCTTTAGACTATTATCGGTTTTAGCTCTCTTAGTGAAATCTGTGATTATTTTTCCATCTTCACATCTTATATCTTCACCAATTATTACTCCAACATAGTCAAACTCTAACCCTTGTGATGTATGAATACATCCAACTTCACTTACAGATTCTTTATCTATTGCCCATGTCTTACTTGTAGCTAGATTCCATTTCATTTTAAAATCATCTATTTCTATATCATATAAGCTACTATCCTTTTTACTTACCCAATCAAAACAATATCCTGCTAACATCCTTGATTTATTTTCTAATTTATTTTTCTCTTTTATTATTTCATAAACTTCATTTGGATTTTCTGCTATCTTTATGTCATAGTCAAATTCAAATCCATCAAAAATATTAGTTTCCTCATCATATAATAAATCATCAATCCAATTTAAATAACTATCTGAACCATTACATCTAAATTGTGATTCTAATTTTAATTCTTTAATTTTTGCATTATTTTCTTTTGCATATTTTTTTATTTCTTCTACACTTCCAATATCATCTATTGTCACCCTTTGTTTTTCATCTATAAAAAATACTGATACTTTAGATGCCTTTATTATTTCTTTTATTTGATTTTCACCTAAGTTTTTAAACATTCCTGATTTAGCCATTAACCTATGGGCTTCATCTACTAATACTATATCTAATTCATTTTCTTCTATATTTATAAATGAACCTGAACCTTTAAATAGATTCTTTATATACTTACTTGTATATCTTCCCTTTAATTTTTTCTCATATACTTCTCTAGGTGCAGCATTTTTAGTTACATAATATGATAATAAATTTTCATTTAGCATTTTCACTAATAGATTTATTGCAAGTACAGTCTTTCCAGTACCAGGACCTCCTTGTATTATATAAACTATCTTTTCTCCACTTAAAACACTTTTCTTAGTATTTCTTTTTATATTTTCATATACAACCTTTTGACCATCAATCATTTTAAATTCTTCATTTCCATCTAACATCAGTGCAAGGGCATCTTGAAGAGATTT
>NZ_JBOGCC010000293.1:0-9279 GCF_051656525.1 Clostridium sp.
AAGGTTGAGGATGTTGTTTCAGTTGGTGATGAAATTTTAGTTAAAGTAACTGAAATTGATAACCAAGGAAGAGTAAATCTTTCAAGAAAAGATGCATTAGAAGAAAATAGTGAAGAAAAGAATGATTAATATATAAAAAGGGCAATTAAATTGCCTTTTTTTTGTTATAATGAATTAAACAACAATTGATAAAGGAGAAAAATATGCACAAGGTTATAGAATTAAAAAATGGATTGAAAATAGTAATGGAAAAAATAGATGGAGTAAACTCTGTAAGTGTCGGAGTTATGGTTAGAAATGGATCAAGAGATGAAACAGAAGAGATAAATGGAATTAGTCATTTTATTGAGCATATGTTTTTTAAAGGAACAGAGAAAAGAAGCTTTAATGGAATAACAAGCGCCATTGAAAATATAGGAGGACAAATAAATGCTTTTACAGGAAAAGAAACTACTTGTTATTTTGTAAAAGTTTTAGGAAGCCATATTGAGATAGGTTTAGATGTTTTATCAGATATACTTTTACATTCAAAATTTGATAAAGATGAAATGGAAAAAGAGAAGGGTGTCATTTTAGAAGAAATAAATATGAGTACTGATTCTCCAGAAGAGGTTTTAGAGGATTTACATTCTAGCATAGCATTTAAAGGAAGTTCTCTAGAAAGGCCTATACTTGGAACTCATGAAACGGTAAAGAGTTTTACAAGAGAAAAGCTAATAGATTATATTGAGAGGCGTTATGTACCTAAAAATTCAGTAATATCAATTTGTGGAAAATTAGAATTTGATGAAACTGAAAAATTAATTGAAGAATATTTTGGTGAATGGAAAAACAAGGAAGAAATAGAAGAGAAATATGATAAGTTTGAAGTTTTAGAAGGTAGTTCAAGTATAGAAAAAGAAATTGAACAAGTACATATAAATATAGGATATAAAGGAATTCCTTATAATCACAAAAATTCATATGCATTAGTTTTAGTAAATACTATATTAGGTGGTGGAGCATCATCAATACTTTTTAATAAAGTTCGTGAGGAACTTGGGCTATGTTATTCTATATACTCTTATATGGATACATATAAGGGAGTTGGTGGAATGAATATATATTTAGGATTAAATAAAAATTCAGCAAGTAAAGCTTTAGAAGTTATAAAGGAAAGTATAGATAAATTTGTTGAAGAGGGGATTACTGAAGAAGAGCTTAAAATAAATAAAGAGAAGATAAAGGGAACATATATTTTAGGACAGGAAAGCACAAGTTCAAAAATGTTTGCCAATGCAAAATCTTTATTATTTAGAAATGAGATAAGAACTGAGGAAAATGTAATAGAAAAAATAGATAGAATAAAAATGGAAGATGTTAATGAAGTTATAGATTATTGCTTTAAGAATGGTGCAATAAATACAGCTTATGTAGGACCATCTATAGATAAAGAAGAGCTAAATTCAATTATATTTAACTAAAAACTAATATATATAAATAGAAAAAATATAAAAGTTGATATATAATAAGTGTAATATCTCCCGTATGAATGAATATATATATACTATTTATTAATAAAGGGAGGTATATTTATGTATATACATGGTGAAAAAAATATAAAATATCTTAGTGAACTTGAAAGGTATGAACTTATAAATATTAATGATGGAGAGAAATATGATTATCTTCAAAATAATGATCTTGTTATAGATGATGAAGGGAATATAAAATTTCTCTTGATAGATGTAGCAACATCTAAGTTTAGCCTTTTTGGAGGGGCTAGAGAGGTTTTAGAAATTGAATGGAGCTGTGTTCAAAAAGTTGGGGCGAAAACGATAATACTAGATGCCGATGAAAGAAATATGAGAAGGGCAAAGGTATAGATTTTAAGGGGGAGTTGCAGTGAAAATAGTTGTTCAAAAATTTGGAGGAACATCTGTATCAACGAAAGAAAGACGTGAAAAAGTAATAGAAAAAGTGAAAAAAGCTATAGACGAAGGATTCTCACCTGTAGTTGTTGTATCAGCAATGGGAAGAAAAGGTGACCCCTATGCAACAGATACATTACTTTCTTTAATAGACAATAAGTTTAAAATGTATAACAAACAATCAACAGACCTTTTAACTTGCTGTGGTGAGTTTATAAGTTCGGTTGTAATGACTAATGATTTATTTAATGCTGGAATAGATGCAACTGCATTAACTGGTGGTCAAGCTGGAATCATTACTAATAATGAATTTACAGAAGCTGATTATATAGATGTTAATACAGAGAAGATAAAAAAATTATTAGCTAAAGGAAAAGTTCCTGTTGTAACAGGGTTCCAAGGAATAACAGAAGATGGATATTTCACAACACTTGGAAGAGGCGGAAGTGATACTAGTGGGGCTATACTAGGAGTTGCTTTAGAAGCGGAAAGAGTTGAAATATATACTGATGTAGATGGAATAATGACAGCAGATCCAAGAATTGTAGAAGAAGCATCACTTATAAATGTAATAAGTTATAATGAAGTATTCCAATTAGCAGATCATGGAGCAAAAGTTATTCATCCAAGAGCTATTGATATAGCTATGAAAGGAAATATTCCGCTTTTAATAAAGAATACTATGAGTGATTGTGAGGGAACATTAATAAATAATAATGGGGATATAAAACATCCAAAAATTATTACAGGAATAACTCATCAAAATGATAGAATTCAAGTTAAAATACAATTTGAGGATAATAAGAAAAATCCAAACTATAGAAATGTTTTAGGACTTTTAGCGGCAAATGATATAAGTTTGGATTTAATTAACATATTCCCAGAGAGACAAGTCTTTACAATAGGAAAAGATAGAAAAGAAAAACTAGAGAGAGTTCTTAAATCTATTGGATTAAAATATGAATTAGTTGAAGATTGTAGTCAACTTGCTATAGTAGGAAGTAGAATGACAGGAATTCCTGGAATAATTGCAAAAATAGTTCAAGGATTAAATGATAATAATATTGAAGTATTACAAACAGCGGATTCACATATGACTATTTGGTGTCTTATTCATACTAAAGATGTAGAGAAAGCAATAAATGCACTACATAAAACTTTTGAATTAGCATAATGTATGTATAAAAAAAATACTCTCGTACAAAATAAATTTGTACGGGAGGTGTTTTTATGAAGAAAAAAATAGATGAAAAAAAATCGGTAGAAGTAGTAGAAGACTCTAAAATAGAAAATGCAAAGGTTGAAGCAATAAAAGAACTTGGAAATACAGGTGTGGTAGAAAATGATGAAAGAATTAGAGTTTTATCAATAATAGGTCAAATAGAAGGGCATGTAGCAGTACCAGCACAAACTAAGGCCACTAAATATGAACATGTTATTCCACAAATTATAGAGATGGAACAAAATAAAAAGGTAAAAGGAATCTTAATTGTAATAAATACAGTTGGAGGAGATGTAGAAGCAGGTCTTGGGATAGCTGAAATGATAAATTCAATATCAAAGCCAACAGTATCAATAGTTATAGGTGGGGGACATTCAATTGGAGTACCACTTGCAACATCAGCAACATATTCTTTTATTACGCCATCAGCAACAATGATAGTTCATCCTATTAGAATGAATGGATTTATAATTGGAGTATCTCAAACATTTGAATATTTTAAAAGAATGCAAGAGAGAATAAATGGATTTATAATTAGAACATCTAATATAAAGGAAAAAAAATTAGAGGAATTATTAAGGCAAACAGGAGATCTTTTAAATGATATGGGAACAATTTTAATTGGAGAGCAGGCTGTTGAGTGTGGACTTATAGATAGTGTGGGTGGAATAAAAGAAGCAATTAAAAAGCTTAATAGCTTAATAGACCAAAAGTAAAGATTAAAGGTCAGCTATATTACTATGGCTGATTTTGTTCTGTTTAAAAAAGGAGTTTTCTATATACTTGTAGAATTAGAAAGAGTGAGGTGATTGAGTGAGTATAAAAAGTAAAGGAAAGGGAACAAAAACAAAAGCTAGCACTAAAAATAAGAAGCAGAATACAACACAAGGAAGTGCTAGAGTGAAAAATGTAAATAATAAGAGCGGTGATATAAGAGGTGTAGTATTTATAGCAGTTGGAATAATACTATCCTTAGCAATATATACTAATTTAATAGGAACTCTTTCAGTAATGGCACAAAATATAGCTCACTTCCTAGTTGGAATTGGTGCGTATGCCATACCAATATATATATTATATTTAGGATATGAATATATAAAAGGAAAGGGAAGTGTTGAACTAAATAGGAATTTTATTGGAGTAACAATTTATGTAATTATATTTATTTTAGTAAGTTCAACAATATATTTAAGTGGTATGAATCAAATAAGTTTTTCAAGTGGATTTAATAGTATCGCTAAAAGTAATGGAGGAATTAATGGAGGAGTATTAGGATTTTTAGTAGCATATCCTCTATATAGTTTCCTAGGTGCAATAGGTTCATATATTGTTTATTTTGCATTTGTAGTAATAGGAACAATATTAGTTTTTGATATAACACTTTATGATTTAGGACTAAAGGTTAAAGATAAAAGTAAGGCGTTAAAAAATGCTAGACCACAAAGACGTGAAGAAAATATGGACATGATACGAAGTAAAAGAATTGAGGAAAAAAGACGTTCTACAGAATCTTTTGGTGAGGATTATAAAAATAAGTTGAAAACTCTAGAATTTATGAGTAGCTCTAAAATGCATATGGATGAAGAAGAAGAAGAAATCCCTAAAAAAGAAGTGAAAGTAAGTTCAAATATATCTAAACCAAAGGGTGAGGAGAAGAAAAGAAGTGTACCAAGAATAAATGAGCCAATGATAGAAAAACCTAAAAAGAAAGAAGAGATAGAAAAAGAAAGTGTAAATAAAGAAATTGAAAATAGCTTAAAAGAAAGCAAAAAAAATGAAGAGCATTCAGTATATATTAAGCCAAGTATCGAACTTTTAGAACTTAATAAAGATACAGAATTAAATGGAAGTGATAGAAAAGATTTAATTAAGAGTGCGGACAAGTTAACTAGTACACTTTTAAGTTTTGGAGTGGAAGCAGAAGTTAATCAAGTAACAAAAGGTCCTTCTGTTACAAGATTTGAACTTCAACCAAGCCCAGGAGTAAAGGTAAGTAAAATAGTAAATTTAGCAGATGATATAGCACTTGGTCTTGCAGCATCAGGAGTAAGAATAGAAGCACCTATTCCAGGAAAAGCAGCAGTTGGAATAGAAGTTCCAAATAAAACACAAACACCAGTATTTTTAAGAGAGGTTCTAGGTACAAGTGAGTTTTTAGATAGTGATAAAAAGCTTGCAATTGCACTTGGAAAAGATATAGGTGGAGAGTGTGTTATAGGAGATTTAAGTAAAATGCCACATACATTAATTGCAGGAGCTACAGGTTCAGGTAAAAGTGTATGTATAAATACATTAATAGTAAGTATTCTTTATAAATATTCACCAGATGAAGTTAAACTTCTTATGGTAGATCCTAAAGTAGTTGAATTAAGTGTTTATAATGGAATACCACATCTTCTAATTCCGGTTGTAACTGATCCTAAAAAAGCAGCAGCTGCATTAAATTGGGCAGTAAATGAAATGACTAGGAGATATAAATTATTTGCAGATTCAGGTGCAAGAAATATAGATTCTTATAATCAGTTGTATAAAAAAGGTGTAATAGAGGAAAAATTACCTTATATAGTTATAATAGTAGATGAGCTTGCTGACCTTATGATGGTTTGTGCAAATGACGTAGAAGATTATATAGGAAGACTTGCTCAAATGGCAAGAGCAGCAGGAATGCATCTTGTAATAGCAACTCAAAGACCATCAGTTGATGTTATAACAGGAGTTATAAAAGCAAATATACCATCAAGAATTTCATTTGCAGTTTCATCACAAATTGATTCAAGAACTATTTTAGATAGTAGTGGAGCAGAGAAATTACTTGGAAGAGGAGATATGCTTTATTATCCAGTAGGTGAAAGTAAGCCTTTAAGAGTTCAAGGGTGCTTTATATCAGAAGAAGAGGTTGAGAAGGTAGTTGAATATGTTAAAAAAGATTCAGAAGAAGTTAAATATGAAGAAGACATTTTAGAACATATTCAAAAAGAAACTAAAAATGTAGAAAGTAGTGCAAATGGTGAAGAGATAGATGAACTATTAAATGATGTTATAGAAACTGTAATTACATTTAATCAAGCATCTACATCATTTATTCAAAGAAAATTTAAAATTGGGTTTAATAGGGCTTCTAGAATCATGGATGAACTTGAAGAGAGAGGTATAATTTCAGAGAGAGATGGAAGTAAACCAAGGAAAGTATTAGTAAGTAAAGAAGAATACTTTAGTGATGAAGAAGATTAGATAAAGAAAAATACTTGTCATAAAATAAAAAGAGATATACAATAAAATAAGCAAACAGGAACACAGGAGGAAAATGGTTTGGCAAAATATAAAGTAGGAATGGTAAGTCTAGGCTGCGATAAAAATAGAGTAGACTCAGAAATAATGCTTGGTGTTATGAATAAAATTTATGAAATAACTAATAATCCAACAGAAGCAGACATAATAATAGTTAATACATGTGGATTTATTGAAAAAGCAAAACAAGAATCAATAGATACAATTTTAGAAATGGCAAAATATAAAGAAGACCATAAATGTAAACTTCTTATTGCTACAGGATGTTTAACTCAAAGATATGGGAAAGAACTTCAGGAGTTAATGCCTGAAATAGATATTATACTTGGTGTAAATGATTATGCTGAGATTGATAAGATGATAGTTAACTTTATAGATAACAATGAAATCTTAGATGCAGTAAATTATTCAGATAAGAATATTAATGAAGGAATAAGATTACTTACAACAGATAAAAGCACTGCTTATGTAAGAATAGCAGAAGGATGTGATAATTTTTGTACTTACTGCATAATACCTAAAATAAGAGGTAAATTCAGAAGTAGAAAAATGGAAAACATAATTGAAGAAGTTAAAACTTTAGTAAGTTCAGGAACAAAAGAAATAATATTAATAGCACAAGATACAACAATGTATGGAAGTGATATATATGGAGAGCAAAACTTACATATACTATTAAGAGAACTTTCAAAGATAGAAGATTTAAAATGGATAAGATTACTTTACTGCTACCCAGAAGAAATTTATCCTAAATTAATAGAAGAGATAAAGGTCAATGGAAAAGTGGTTAAATACTTAGATTTACCAATACAACATATAAGTGATAAAATTCTTAAACTTATGGGAAGAAAAACTACTAAGAGAGATATATTAGATAAAATTGATACTTTAAGAAGTGAAGTGGAAGGAATAGTTCTAAGAACATCTCTTATTGTAGGATTTCCAAATGAAGGAGAAGAAGAATTCAATGAACTTAAAGATTTCTTAATAGATAAGAAGTTAGATAAAGTTGGAGTATTTAGTTATTCAAGAGAAGAGGGAACACCAGCAGCTATTATGGAAGGTCAAGTTGATGAAGAAGTAAAAGCGCTAAGAGAAAAAGAACTTATGGAAGTTCAAGGAGAAGTTTCTAGAGAAATAAATAGCAAAAAGATTGGAAGAGTATATGATGTTCTTGTTGAAGGAAAAAATGGAGAATATTATATAGGAAGAAATTATGAAATGGCACCAGAAATTGATGGAACAGTATTTTTTAAAAAAGGCTGTGATGATGTTAAAAAAGGTGATTTTGTAAAAGTTAAAATTGAAGATAATGAGGAGTATGATCTAATAGGAGTTGGTATATGTGAATCTTGCAAATAAACTAACATTAATGAGAATTATATTAGTTCCAATATTCCTAGTATTTATAATTGTTAATGGTATACCATATGGAACGTTCATTGCAACGTTCATATTTATTCTTGCATCAATAACAGATAAATTAGATGGATATATTGCAAGAAGTAGAAATCAAATAACAAATTTTGGAAAATTTATGGATCCATTAGCAGATAAATTACTAGTTACAGCTGCATTAATCTCACTAGTAGAATTAGGGCTTGTTCCAAGTTGGGCAGCTATAATAATTATAGCTAGAGAATTTGCAGTTTCAGGACTAAGAACTCTTGCTGCATCAGAAGGAAAAGTTATAGCAGCAAGTTGGTGGGGTAAAATAAAAACTGTTATTCAAATGATAGCAATAATATTATTATTGCTTGAAGTAAATATTAATACATCAGCATGGCTTACTACATTTGTAAATAGCCATAGTATAATACACTTCATATTTACAGGACTTCCTGCAATAATGTTATACTTAGCAGTTATAATAACAGTTATATCAGGATATGATTACTTTGCAAAAAACAAAGGAGTTATATCAACAAATAAGTAATTTACTAAAGAAAAATAAGAGAATGTCTTTTTTCTTAAGACATTCTCTTATTTTATACCTTTCATTAAATACATAAAATGGAATAAAAGTAAAAAATATATGTATAATATTGATAAAATATGTTGACTATAATAATATGATAATATATACTTATATTAATAGGAACGTTTGTTCTATAAGAGGAGGAAATGAATTAATGAGTAATATAGATGTTAATAAATTAAAAGCTATAGAAGCTGCAATGGGGCAGATTGAAAAGCAATTTGGTAAAGGTGCAGTAATGAAGCTTGGAGAAAAAGCTACACTAGATATAGAAGCTATTTCAACAGGATGCTTAGATTTAGATATAGCACTAGGAATTGGTGGAGTACCAAGAGGAAGAATTGTTGAGATATATGGACCAGAAAGTTCAGGTAAAACAACTGTTGCACTTCATATAGTAGCAGAAACACAAAAAAAAGGTGGAGCAGTTGCATTTATTGATGCAGAGCATGCTTTAGACCCATCATATGCAAGAAACTTAGGAGTAGATACTGAAAGTCTTATAGTTTCACAACCAGACACTGGAGAGCAAGCATTAGAAATAACAGAAGCCTTAGTTAGATCAGGAGCAATAGATACAATAGTAATTGACTCGGTTGCAGCACTTGTACCAAGAGCTGAAATTGAAGGGGAGATGGGAGATTCTCACGTAGGTCTTCAAGCAAGACTTATGTCACAAGCATTAAGAAAACTTGCAGGAACAATAAATAAAACAAATTGTGTTGCTGTATTCATAAACCAACTTAGAGAAAAGGTTGGAGTTATGTTTGGAAGTCCTGAAGTAACACCTGGAGGAAGAGCATTAAAATTCTATGCATCAGTAAGAATGGATGTTAGAAGAATTGATTCAATAAAGCAAGGTGAAAATATGGTAGGTAACA
>NZ_JBOGCC010000294.1:0-3601 GCF_051656525.1 Clostridium sp.
CGCTTACCCTAAAAATAGTAGAAATTAAATAAAACAATGTTTACTTTCTATTCTCTCGTGGTATAATAAAATTAAAGAAAGACCTAGTGCGCTAACACTACGTCTCCCTGAATGTTTTATATTTGGGGCTATGAATAAAAGAAACATTTAACAATTATTTCTTACGATTAGAACGATCATCTTTTCCGGGTGGATCGTTCTTTTCTTTTGTACCTATTTCAAGCTCTACCCCTTTAGGTCCAGCTTTGAATCTGACTTTGGAAACAAATATATTTCCTCTAACCAAGTAGACTATTAAGACTAATCCTACCATTATTAGTACATTATCCATTCATAACACCCCCTTTCTGGTTATGACGTAGATTTTCTACTTCATAGCCTCCAGGGAGGAAACAAACAACCCCCGTACCACCCTCTGCACGGTAACTAGTTGTAGTATATCACATTCCATTTGGATGATAAAGGAATTTTTATATTATATTAATCCCCCACAGATAATTTTACGCTATCTGTGGCGGTCTGATAAACTTGACATAGGTGAGAGTCTGTCCCCCTAGTCAGGGTGCCTGCCTCCAACGCCTTGACTTGCTAATAAATATTTAAACAAACAGGTTTACTTTCCACTCTATCGTGATATAATAAAATTAAAGAAAGACCTAGTGCTGGTAACACTAAGTCTCCCTGAATGTTTTATATTTGGGGCTATGAATATTAAATAATATTAAAGAAATTATTTGTGATTAGAACGATCATCTTCGTCGGGTGGATCGTTCTTTTCTTTTGCACTCACTTCAAGCTCTATTCCTCTACATCCAATTTTAAATTTAAACTTGTCTATAAAGGTATCTTTCTTTGGATATAGAATAATCCCTATAACCAAAATTAGCATTTGTACAATATCTGAAGAATATGCTCCTACGGAGCACTTGAATCGCACGTGTTGAGCCACCTTGGTGCAAAAAAATGAGCCACTTTTACGAACCTTGAGCCATTTCTTGAAAATTTGGCAATAATTGAAAAGACACTCAAAAAGTGTACATCAATTATTTAGGAGGTTGGTATCATGACCAATTATCGTGAAATCCTTAGGCTGCATAGCCAAGGTATTAGTGGTAGAAGTATTTCTATAAGTTGTGGTTGTTCTAGAAATACTGTAGCAAGTACTCTCAAACGTGCTGCGGAATGTGATATTTCGTGGCCATTGCCAGATAACATGACTGATTCAGAATTAGTTAAGGCTTTATTTCCAAAACAAAATATCTCTTCAACTAGAAGGATGCCAGATTATGAGTACATTCATAAAGAACTAGCTAAAAGCAATGTTACTATGAGTTTACTTTGGAATGAATACTGTGAGGAATGTCGTCAAAATAAAGAAATCCCTTTTATGTATACTCAGTTTTGCAAGCATTATAGGGACTATGCACACGTGACCAAAGCAACTATGCACATTCAAAGAAAACCTGGAGAACAACTTGAAGTGGATTGGGCTGGGCAAACAGCCACCGTCACAGAATCAGATACAGGTGAACCTATTTCAGCCTATATTTTTGTAGCTGTTTTGCCAAGTAGTCAGTACGCTTATGTAGAAGCTTTTCCATCACAAAATCAAGAGTGCTGGATTTTAGCACATGTTCATGCGTATAAATTCTTTGGTGGTGTAACACGTATGCTTATTCCAGATAATCTGAAAACAGGTGTAGAAAAATCATCTTGGTATAATCCGATTATTAATAAAACTTATCACGAAATGGCTGAACACTACGGCACAGCGGTAATTCCAGCAAGAGTGCGTAAACCTAAAGATAAAGCAAGTGTTGAAAGTACTGTAGGTAGCATTTCTACATGGATTTTGGGAGCACTTAGAAAACAAAAATTCTTTTCCTTTGCAGAGCTAAATGAATGTATCGAAGAAAAACTCCATCACTTCAATCATAAACCCTTCCAAAAGAAACCAGGTAGTAGATATAGCACCTTTATGGAAGAAGAAAAATGTATGTTGCTTCCACTACCGTCTAAACCTTATGAATTAGCTACTTGGAAAATCGCAACAGTACAATTCAATTATCACATTTCAATAGATAAGATGTTATATAGTGTGCCTTATGAATATATTAAACATAAAGTTGATGTAAGGCTAACTAAAAATGTTATAGAAGTATTTTATAATGCTCGAAGGATTTGTTCTCACCCCAGACTTTATGGTCATCCAGGTCAATACAGTACAGTAAATGAACATATGCCAGAGAACCATAAAAAGTATATAGAATGGGATAGTAAAAGATTTATTTCTTGGGCTGAAAACATTGGTCCTTCTACAACCATTGCTGTAAAAGGGATTTTATCCTCTTATAAAGTAGAACAACAGGGTTATAAAGCCTGCATGGCACTTTTGAAATTAGCTGATAAATATGCTATTTCCAGACTTGAAAAAGCCTGTGAAAAGGCACTTTCTTACACACCTCATCCGAGTTATAAGAGCATCCAAACAATCTTAAAAACAGGACAAGATAAAGTAATCAAAGAAGAGGTTCCCATGAGTAAAACTGTGGACTCTCCATCTGGAGGACTGGTAAGAGGGGCTGATTATTATAGGAGGAGTAATTCATAATGACTAACGAGACAACAGTTACAAAACTTACCGAAATGAAATTATGTACAATGGCTGATGCCTATAGGGAACAACTACAAGATAGTGCTTTTAGTGAGTTATCATTTGAAGAACGTTTAGGAATACTAGTGGATTTGGAATGGTCTAAAAGAAAAAGCAATAAATTGACAAGACTTATTAGAAAAGCTGAGTTCTGTCTCCCAGAAGCTTGTATAGAAGATATCGAATATCATCCAGACCGTAAGCTAGATAAAGCACAGATTACACGTCTTTCCACTTGTAATTATATATCTGAGCATCATAATATCGTCATGCTTGGTGCATCAGGTGCTGGAAAAACTTATGTAGGCTGTGCCTTTGGTATTGCTGCGTGTCGTAACTTTTACACCACTAAGTATATCCGTTTACCAGACCTTTTAAACGAAATAGCCGTTGCAAGAGGTGAGGGCATTTATAAAAAAGTTATGAAAAACTATAAGCGTGTTAGTTTGCTCATTATAGATGAATGGTTACTTGTACCACTTACAAATACTGAGGCTAGAGATCTTCTAGAAATAATAGAGGCACGACATAAAACAGCCTCTACAATATTTTGTTCTCAGTTTGAAACACATGCATGGCATGAAAAGATTGGAGAAGGAACATTGGCAGATGCTATTTTAGACCGTATCATTCATGATTCATATACTATCTTTATAGATGGTGAAGATTCTATGAGAAAAAGAAAAGGACTTAAAGAATAGGCTTCTTAAAACTGGCTCAGCAATTACCAAAAGCCATGCTCAAAATGAGCCACACCAGTGGCTCAATACATACCGTACAGGGTGCCTAACGGCACCATAATATTCAGTTACTACATCTTTAATTATTTTATCCAGTTTAACAATTGTACATTCATATAAAAATATTATAATTTTATTCATATATCTTCCCCCAAGTAAATATTTTTTATAGTTAATTGCAAAACGCTTAAACACTTATAAATCAAGT